>CAZTFJ010000107.1:0-8480 GCA_964612255.1 uncultured Rikenellaceae bacterium
AAGTTACCGTTGATGAGAATCGAAAATCCCAGTATGGCGAGTTGTTGTAATCGGCATTGGTGAAAAGTAAGTTTTTTTCGGTGTCGTAAACCGAAAAAATCACATCGCTCCTTTTAATGTTGGTGCAGGCTACTATCCTGTAGGTGTTGTCGCCAAAAAATGTGGTGCGGAACTCAATCTTTTGGTCGGGCTTAAGCGGTGCAAAGTATTCTTGCCCATCGGTAATGTACTCTGGTGAGAAGTACAGTGAGCAGATGTGCTGTAGTTGTTGAACTTGAGCAATGGCAGTTCGTGAAGTTGATGATATGCAAACAACAGTTCCTAGTATGGCTATGATGAGAAATCGTTTCATCTTTTTGGATAATCTTGTTCGAACTTTATTCTATCATAAAGTTACGGATATCTTCAATTTTTTGGCTAATTATATCGAGATGATATTCAGAGATTATCACTCTCGACTCACTATTGATATATATAATTTTATTGTCCTCTTCAATCTTAGGCTCTTTGTAAGAGTATGAATATATAATGCCATCAAATTCGTAGGCTAAATCAATAAGTTTGTCTACAAGCTTAGCACACTCTTCAGACCTATAGTACATAGGCGTTAGCACTTCTATGAGGTTGTCGAGTGGGTGTTTCTGTTCGCCTAGCCTATTTATTAGCTCCCTGCTCGATGTTGTCTTAGCCAGCTGGCTTAGGATGTAAATACTCTCAACCCAACCACCTGCAAGAACTAATGCCCCTATCTCTGTCCTTTCGCTTTCGCGAAGGTATGTATTCGCTTTTAGGAATGAGTGGCTTAGCATAACCACTAGCGAGTCTTTCCTGTTGATGTTTTGCTCGATGCGCTCAAAAAATTCGGGGCTAAAGGTGGATGTTAGGCCAAGTTCTTGCGACAGATTTTTTATGGCATTTAGGTATGATATTGACTGTGGAGTGCGTTCGTAGATATTAATGTAGCTCAGATCGGTACCATAAACCCCTAAATTTAGGGCTTGTTTAAAAGTTGTGTTATACTGCTTGGCGTTTTCATTGCTATTCAGGATATGCTCGTTGTAGGGTATTCCCAACTCCTTTACAAGGTATGCAACCTGATAAGGCGATGGTAGAGGAAATAGCGAGCCATCAAATTTAATCAGAAACGACAAGGTGTCTGGCTGGTAGGCTTGATGTAGTGAGTTTGTCGATTTCTTCTCTTTATTACCTGAACATGAATTGTTTACAAAGGCTATAGGGATGGCCGCAAGTACTAAAAGAATGAAAACAACGCCCTTTGTATTTCTATTGATTGGCATTTAATGCTAGGTTAATATTTGTTCTTGCAAGTATAAAAAAAATGTGACAAATATTGCCAAACCTGATGTAAAAAAGCAGCGTGCGACTAACTTATCACTTTTTTCCACCCGTGTTTGCGTAAAGATACAATTATTATTCTAATTCCCAAGCCCGACACCGTAAACAAAGCCAGCGCGTAAAGGTATTCTCCCAGAATAAGTTTGCCAGTTCCAAATAGGAAGGAAATGACCGTGGCGCAGCCCCCTAGCCAAGCAAACCAAAGATGCTTGAACCCAGAGTCGCCAACAACATCGGGAAGTTGACTTGCAATTGGTGTCCATCCAATGCCTCCCGGATGTACCCTTCGGTAGAATGACAACAGGGTATCGTTATCACTTGGTTTGGTAAGGTAGGTTACTAGTAACCAGATTATTGTTGATGCAAATACTGTGATAAGCAAAATGGGCTCAAAAGCTAAATTGGTGTATAATTGAAGCCAAGGGTAAACAAGGAATGGTGCCAACATAGCAGAAATCTCGGACCAAGCATTAATGCGCCACCAAAACCAGCGAAGAATTAAAACCAAACCAATGCCTCCGCTACAGGCTAAAATAAATCGCCATGCATCGCTAATTTTCGAGAATTGGGTTGTTGCAATAAGCGAAAATAGCATCAAACCAAATGTTGTTATTCGCGATACCTTAACGTAGTATTTTTCTGTAGCCTTGGGTTTTACAAAGGGTTTTATAAAATCGTTAACAATGTACGATGTTCCCCAAACCATTTGCGATGCAATGGTTGACATGAAGGCTGCTAAAAAGGCGGCCATAAGTAGTCCCAACCAGCCGGTGGGCATAACATCTTTTATTACCATTACATAGGTTGCGCCTTTGTCGGTTGCATCGGGGTAAAGTACCAGAGTAACCAGTGCAACCAGAATCCAAGGCCAAGGCCTTATGGCAATGTGCGCAATTTGAAACCATAGTGTGGCTAGTAACGAGTGCTTCTCGTCTTTGGCCGACATCATACGTTGCGCTACGTAGCCTCCACCACCAGGTTCGGCTCCGGGGTACCAGCTTGCCCACCATTGCACACCTAGATAGGTTATAAATGCTGTTAGGCTAAGGGTAAGCATTTGCGTTCCCGACGACTCGCCCTTGCTGCTAACTGCGGGGAAAAACGAGAATACCGAGTCGGGTAGTTGTGCTTTTAACCCTGAAATGCCTCCAACGCTTGGATGCTTTAATGCAAATATTGCAAGCGCTATGCATCCTACCATAGCAATTATAAACTGAAAACTATCGGTAAGGCTTACACCCCATAATCCCGATAGAGCCGAGTAAAACGATACGAATAGTAGCAGCATACCAACTAGCAGTAAGTGCGACGAAAGTTCAATGCCTAGGAAGGAGAAGGAGTCATATCCGAAGAAGGTTAGATCGGGAAACATTACGGCTAATATTTTAACCATAGCCAGATTTACCCACGCCAGCACAACAGTATTCATAAGCACACCAATGTATATTGCCCTAAATCCTCTTAAAAATCGTGCTGAAGCGCCAGAGTATCTTATGCTAACTAGCTCGCAATCGGTTAGTATGCCTGAGCGGCGCCAAAGGCGGGCAAAGAAGAATACTGTAAGCATCCCTCCAAAAAGCATGTTCCACCAAAGCCAGTTGCCTGCAATTCCGCTTTCGGCTACCAATGCTGTTACTGCCAGAGGGGTATCGGCAGCAAATGTTGTAGCTACCATACTTGTGCCTGCTATGTACCACGGCAGGTTTCGCCCGCTTAAAAAGAAATCGCTTGTGCTTTGGCCAGCCCTTTTGCTCATATAAAAGCCAATGGCTAAGCTTATTGCAAAAAATAGTGCAATTATAATCCAATCGAGAGTTAGCATAAGTTATTCTGTTTGAAAAATGGAAGATGAATTTTGTGATGAAAGTAGTAACAAATGGTATATTTTCAAATCTTGCGTAGGGTAATTATTTGTCAAAAGTTGATAAAATCTTTTCTACTTTTGCAAAAGTTTATTCATGATATTTTAATCTGTAAAATTTGACATCAACTGTTAGCTATAAGCGGATTTGGTCAATTGCCTATCCCATTATTATTGGGAGTATAGCACAAAACATTATTAATGTTACCGATACAGCCTTTATTGGCCGGTTGGGCGAGGTAGCTTTGGGTGGTGGCGCCATAGGCGGTTTGTTTTATATGGCCCTTATTATGTTTGGCTGGGGCTTTGGTGTGGGCACTCAAATTGTTGTGGCTAGGCGATTTGGCGAGGGTGCCTTTAGGCCAATTGGGCGCACCATTGAGCACGGGTATTTATTCCAGATGCTATTGGCAGTTTTAATATTTTCTGTTGTAAAAATTTTTGGCAATCAGATACTTAGTTTTGTGGTTGAGTCGGATGCAGTAACCCAAACCAGCCATGAGTTTATAAGGTTTAGAATTTGGGGGATATTTTTTGCTCACACTAACTTTATCTTTAGGGCTTTTTATGTTGGGATTGGGCAAACCCGTGTAATTACCTTAACTACTCTGGTAATGGTTGCCTTTAACGTGTTTCTCGATTACGCGTTGATATTTGGTAATTTTGGTTTTCCTGAGATGGGTGTAAGTGGAGCTGCTTTGGCATCGGTTATTGCCGAAATTTCATGTACCATTGCATTTGTATTATACACAGCTTTGCGTGTGCCGCGGCAAAAGTATCGTTTATTTAGCTTCAAGGTTTTTAGCCCTAAGTTGTTGTTTAGGCTTATTAGGATATCAACTCCCATGATGTTGCAGAATTTTTTCTCGTTTGGCGTTTGGTTTGTTTTTTTCTTAATTATCGAGAAGATGGGCGAGAGCGAGTTAGCTGTCTCTAATATTATCCGCTCAATTTACGTTATCCTTATGATACCTATTATGGGATTTGCCTCGGCTACTAACTCATTGGTGAGCTTTGTAATAGGGAAGGGCGATAACGATCAGGTGCTAGGTGTTATTCGTAAGGTAATAATAATGTGTGCGGCTGGTGTGCTGGTAATTGTAGCTTTTTGCTCGTTGTTCCCTGAGGCATTACTGTCGGTTTACACCAACGATATGCATTTAATTAGTATGGGTGTTCCCATAATTTACATTATCTCAGTAGCCTCAGTTTTGCTAGGTATAGGTTTTATTTTGTTTAGCGGAGTTTCTGGAACTGGCAAAACAAATGTATCGTTGCTTATTGAAGTTTTGGTCCTCATTATTTATTTGGGGATAACCGCAATATTTGTTAGGGTTTTTCATGTTCCTGTAGAGTTGGTATGGGGTGTTGAGGTAGTGTATGGACTACTACTAATAATTATATCATACTCATACCTTCGCTCTAAGAGATGGGTGGGAAGCACTGTTTAGTGTTATCTTCGGCAAAACCGGTGAATTAGTAAATAGGCTTGTTTTATTCCCAGTTCACCTGCCTTACCCATATCAACGCATCCTAGCTGATTTTCTTTCTGCATAAGGTATATCAACCCTCTGTTATACCACGCTTCCGATAGCTTTGGATTGTTTGTTATTGCCTTGGTGTATAAATTAATTGCCTCTTGCATTTCTCCTGCAAAGGCATAAACGTTGGCCTGGTTGTATTGAATAATGGGATTATCTTGAAATTCCTCTAAAAGTTGCCTGTTTATTTCAATTGGAGTTGTATAAGATTGAAGTTGTGTTTCTGTTTTGGTTGGTTCGGCCTTGCTGTCTGTGATTGCTACTTGCTGAATATTAACGGTTTGGTTCCCTGTTTCAAACGATGCAATAAAGCTAATCATATCTGCCAGTTCGGCAGCAAGATTTATTCGTGCAATGGGATTGTTTGGTGAATCTTTTAGCGCGGCCTCATAAGTACTAATGCTCTCGTTGTATTTATTTTGGCGGCTTAGCTCTATGGCAGTTAAAAGTTTTTTTGTAAAAGGTACAGATATACTATCGGAATCAACGTTACTACTATTTTTTGTGCTAAACACTAATGCAAATCCTTGCTGCCTGATGCTTTTGTTGAGAGTATCGATTGGTGTAAAGGCTTGAGCCGTTAAGTCTATTTCTTCAAGATTTTTTGGCACTACTCTAATGAATGGGAGTATGTCGATAGTGCTTGCAGCTAACTCTTCAATTAGGGGCGATAGCGTTTGTGGTGAGAAATCTGAGTTGAATGCAATAAGATTGTCGAACGTGTTTGTAGTGTCGGTTAGCGGCTGGTTATGCCTGTTGTTATACTTCTCGGCAATGCTGTGTGCAAAGTTACGGTCGAGAGCTGCTTCTCTATGGTTGCCTAGCTGTTCTTGTGCCGATGAGCGTGCTCTGTATGCGTTGGCAAAGTCGGGGAAAATTTCAATGGCTTGGTCAAAGTCTTGTTTGGCACTACTAAAATTCTTCGATTCCATTTTTAAAATTCCACGATTGTAGTACACCAGAACATTCTCTGGATTTAGTGTTGCCACTCGGTCAAAGTCGGTTAGCGCTTCGGTTGGTTTCCCAATTTGCCAGTTAAGCAGCGCTCTGTTGTATAAGCTAAGGGCATTGTTCGGTGCAAGTTCAATGGCTTTGTCTAGGTTGATGAGAGCTTGGTTCAGGTTTTTTGTGTAATTATACGATATGGCTCTAAGAAAAAAGTTTATGGATGATGTGCTGTCGAGTTCAATGGCTTTGTTTAAATCGTCAAGTGCCAAATGATAGTTTTTCATCTCTATAAACAAACGTGCTCGCTTGCTGTAGCTCTCCGGATAAAAAGGGTTAAGTTTTATGGCTTGTGCATAGTTGTTAAGCGCTCTAAGCGAATCGCCATTGTATAGATAGGCCGTTCCGCGGTTTATCCAGGCGTCAACGTTTTTTGGCTCAAAGTCGATAACTTTGCTAAAGTCGTCAATTGATTTCTGTGTTTTTTGCAAAAGCAAATTGTTAACTCCACGACTAAAGTATGCCTCGGCCCAGTTGGGGCGGAGTTCCACCACCATATCAAAGTCGTTTTGTGCCTCGGAGAATCTTGCTAGCCGGCCTAGCACAATACCGCGGTAGAGCAAAGCTTGCGAAAACACAGGGTTTTGCTCAATGGCCATTGAGAAGTCGGAGCGCGAACCAAGAAAGTCGTTAAGATTGTATTTGGCCAAACCTCGTAAAAACCAGGCTTCGGCAAGCGATTTGTCGGCTTCAATTAGCTGGTTTAGACTCGCAATGGCTTGGGTGTATTTTTGTTCTGAAATTAGCTCGCGGGCTTGGTTGTAAAAATAGTACTTGTTAAGCTGCGCATGAGCATACTGCCCAAAAAGGGTTACGACTATTGCGATAAGAATAAATTTCCGTTTCAAGGTGTTGGATTATTTGCAAAGTTTATCTCGCCAATATTGTTCATATTTTTTAATATGTGCTGTTGGTATTTGCGCATATAACTTCCCGGTTTTGCCGGATTTCGGAGCAATGGATTGGGGAGTGCCGCAGTTAGGAGTGCCGCCTGATTGCGGTTTAGCCTTTTTGCGCTTTTGTTAAAATATTTTTGCGATGCGGCCTCAATACCGTAGAGTGCAGGTCCAAATTCGGCAACGTTTAGGTAAACTTCCATAATCCGTTCCTTGCTCCAGAATGTTTCAATTAGCACTGTGAATCCCGCTTCTAAAGCCTTTCTAACCCAGGTGCGGCCGTGCCAAAGAAAAACGTTTTTAGCCACCTGCATACTTATAGTGCTGGCACCTCGTATGCGCTTTCCTTGTAGCATATCTTGTCTTGCCTCTTTTATCGATTTAAAATCGAAACCCCAATGTGTAAGAAAAAGATTATCCTCGGCAGCAACTACAGCTAGTACCATATGTTTGGATATAGAATCGATACTGCACCAAGTTTGTTGGGGTGATACTTGCTGAGTTTTTTCGTTGCCCCAGTAATATCTTTCAACCATTAGCCATGTTGATGGTGGGTTTACCCAACGGTATGTAATTACAATAAGTATTGTTGATGGTGTTACAGATAAGAATAGCCAAAGCAAACCTTTTAAGAGCCATTTTGAGTAAGACTCTCGTTTAATTTTTTGCCGTTTTAGGTTAGTGCTTTCCAATGATTTTGTGCCAAATTAGTTGTACTGCAAATCTAAAAATAAAAAGAAGTTTTTTATTCAGATAATATTGTTCAAATAGCTAAACTTATACAAAAATGCATTTGCATTAAAGGGTTAATAAAAATGCGGGTTGATTACAACCCGCATTTTTATTGCCAAATATTATTGTAACACTAGTGTTTTACAATTCTGTAAGAGTAAACCTCGTTATCTCTTAATAATTGAACAATGTATATGCCTTGTTGTAGGTGGCTAATATCAACAATTGTTTTATTGCCATTTTTTGGTTGGGAGTATACTAGTCTCCCGCTAATATCAACAACTGAAATATCGTATGTTTCACTACCCGCTATAGTAAAAATACCATTGTTTGGATTTGGGTAAATGCTAAACTTATTTTCGTCAGAAATATTAACGCTGCTTGGCTCTTTCTCTATGAGGTAGGAAAGTCGTAGGTTGTTATTGTAGAGAGAAATTTCCTCTTCGAGCGTAATGTAACCTTCCTTAATAATTCGTAAAACGATATTGTTGCCAGGAACTACGCTAGGAAATATCACAACACCTCCTTGGTCAGTAAGCAATTCCTCGCCATGGATAATTACCCTAGCCCCCTCAATAAGCGAATTTTCATCGGATACCTCAACTCGAACATAGTAGGTAATGATATCAATTGTATCGTTAACTGTTATGAGTTGGTCAACTATTGGTTCTGTTGTTCCGGTTTTGGCCTCATATCCATCCTTAGTAATGGTGTAGTTTAGCCCATTTTCGGCAGGTAAAACACCTGTGAATTGAGTAGTTCCATTGTTGTTGGTATATTTTGTTCCATACCCTTCGAGCTCTACCTTCACATTTTCAACACTCTCTTCGTTATGCCGTGCTGTAATTGAAAAATCTACGCTATATGTTGCGCCTTCTTGAAGTGAGATGTTAATAGTAGAATCGCTTGTGAGTTCCAATAAATCGGAATATGGAGTATACCCATCAAGCAGTACGTTATAGCTATGGGTGCCCTGGGGAAGTTTTACAATAGCTTTGCCCTCGGAGTTAGTAATTGCTAGCATCGGCCCACATTAGATCACATCCCAGCATCTCTGCCTCAAGTTGAAGATCAAATATCACAGGTTGT
>CAZTFJ010000108.1:0-8459 GCA_964612255.1 uncultured Rikenellaceae bacterium
CCCTTTAGCATAAATCAGGGGACGTAGTCTTTCAAAAGTGTTTTTTATTGTTGACGAGGCTCAAAACCTTACTCCCCATGAAATTAAAACAATTATAACTAGGGCCGGCGAGGGGACAAAGTTTGTTTTTACAGGTGATATTCAGCAGATTGATCATCCCTACCTCGATATGAAATCGAATGGCCTTACCTACCTATCCGATAAGATGCATGGGCAAGATATTTTTGCACACATCAACCTTGTGAAAGGTGAGAGAAGCTATTTGGCCGATTTGGCCAGCACTTTGTTGTAACCGTAAAAAATAATGTTTTGAAAACTCTGTACTTCTTTAGGCATGCCAAATCGTCATGGGACGATAGCAACCTTTCTGATTTTGACCGCGAAATTACATGTAAAGGATCTGGTAGTATTTTTAGCATGGTATATTTTCATAAAGAATCGTTGCGAAAGGCTAACTATGTGGTTAGTAGCCCGGCCGTACGGGCAATGCAAACAGCTCAAATTATCTGCGAGGTAATTGGATATAATGTAGATAATATCGACTATAGGCGTTCGTTGTACAATGCTTCCTTATCGGATGTTTTACAGGTAGTTGCATTGCTACCTAATGATTCCGATTATGCAATTATTGTGGGACATAATCCATCGGCAACAGATTTTGCCAACACGTTTTTACCGCACGGCATAAGCAATCTGCCTACATCTGGGGCTATAAGATTTGTGTTCGACACCGATATCTGGAGTGATGCTAATCGGAAAAATTTAATCGATTCGATGGTTGATTATCCAAAGAATCATTAATAGTTTCTTGTTTTATGGCTAAGCAAAAGGATTATATAAACAGAGAGATAAGCTGGTTGTCTTTCAACGAGCGGGTTCTTCAAGAGGCCGAAAATATTGATGTGCCGCTACTTGAAAGGCTTAAGTTTTTAGGGATATTTAGCAATAACCTCGATGAGTTTTTTAGAGTTAGGGTAGCAACACAGCTTCGGTTAATGCAGCTCGATAAGGGCATTAAAGATTTTGTGACTGATAAGCCCAAAAAGGTAGTGCAGAAAATTAAACGAATTGTACAGGCATTTCAGGTTCGTTTCGATGCCACCTTCATCCAAGTTGTTGAGCAGTTAGCCGCTAAGGGTATCAATATTGTAAACGAAACACAGCTTTGCGATCAGCACAAAGTATTTATATTAAGCTACTTTAAGCAATACGTTGCACCATCCATTGCCCCTGTTATGATAAGCCGTTTGGATGAATTCCCGGAACTCAAAGATCGGTCAATTTATTTAGCGGTGAAACTCTCAAAGTCTCATTGTCCCGATGAGTTTGAGTATGCTCTAATTGAAATACCTACTGGAGACCACTCCCGCTTTATACAGCTACCTTTGCATGATGCCCAAAACTATATTATCCTACTCGATGATGTTATTCGGTTTTGCCTTCATGACATTTTTGCCATTCTAAGCTACGATACATTTCAGGCTTATACTATTAAAATTACCCGCGATGCCGAGCTGGATGTGGATAACGATATTGCTGAAAGCTTGCTCGAGAAGATATCAAAAGGAATTAAGAACAGGACAAAAGGTGAGCCTGTTCGGTTTGTTTACGATTCGGATATTGTACCCGATCTGTTACAGTTTATCATACAACGAATGGGGTTAGATGAGGATGATAATCTGTTGGCAGGATCACGTTATCATAATTTCAAGGATTTTATTACTTTCCCCAATGTTGGTGGTAAAGATTTGGTTAATAAATCGCTAGGTTCGGTTCCTTATCCCCGTTTTGAGAATGCTCCCAGTATTCTTGAGGAAATCGCTAAAAAAGATGTTTCGCTGCATTACCCATACCACACCTTTTCGTACTATATACGAATGTTACGTGAGGCTGCCATAGATCCTAATGTTACAAGTATAAAGATAACCTTATATCGCGTGGCAACCGAATCGAAGGTGGTTAGAGCGCTTATGAACGCAGCGCAAAATGGTAAGTCGGTTACAGTGGTTATTGAACTGCTTGCAAGGTTCGATGAGGGCGCAAACATATACTGGAGTAAGCGAATGGAAGAGGTTGGCGTTAAGGTGATATTTGGTATTTACGGGCTAAAGGTGCACAATAAGCAAACGCTAATTACTCGCGATGAAAGAGGTAAACAGGTTCAATACGCTACCATTAGCACAGGGAACTTTCATGAGGGCAATGCCAACCTTTATACCGATATCAATATTTTTACTGCCGATAAACGGATTACCAATGAGATTGATAAGGTGTTTACTTTCTTAGAGTATAACTATAAGACTTTTAACTTTAGGCATTTGTGGGTATCGCCTGTGAGTATGAGGCGAAAGCTATATGCCCATATCGACAATGAAATTCGTAATGCTCAAAAAAAATTGCCAGCCTACATTCATTGTAAAATAAATAATATTGTTGATATGGATGTAATCCGAAAACTATATCAGGCTAGCAATGCAGGGGTAAAAATCAAGCTTATGGTGCGTGGTATTTGCTCGTTAGTGCCTGGTGTTCCCAATCAGAGCGAAAATATTGAGGTGATAAGCGTTGTAGATAGGTTTTTGGAACACTCGCGGTTTTTTATTTTTTGCAACAATAATCATCCAAAGTACTACATATCGTCTGCCGATTGGATGACCCGTAACCTCGATTATCGTGTTGAGGTAGCTGCTCCGGTTTACGATTCCGATATTCAGCAAGAGCTGAGGATGATTCTTGATGCAGGTTTTAGCGATAATGTGAAAGCTCGCAAAATTGATGCATCGCTTGGCAACACATATAAGCGCAAGCCAAAGCAAAGGGATTACCAATCGCAGATTGAACTTCACAAATATTATCAAAAACAATACGAGAAAAGTTTGAGCAAATGAAGATATCAAAATTTGCTGCTATAGATATTGGCTCCAATGCCATTAGGTTGCTGTTTATGAACGTGATAGAAACAGATGATGGCCCTTTGTTTAAAAAATCATCTCTGGTGAGAGTGCCTGTTCGTTTAGGCGACGATGTGTTTGTTAATGGGTACGTGTCTGATTCCAAAATTCAAAAGGTGAAAAAGACAATGCTGGCATTCAAAAATTTGATGGATGTTCATGGTGTGGTAGCCTACCGTGCCTGCGCTACATCGGCTATGCGTGAGGCCTCTAATGGAAATTTGGTGGTTGAGCAAGTAAAAGATTTTGCTGATATCGACATTGAAATTATTGATGGGAAGCAAGAGGCAGAAATTATTTATTCGAACCAAATTGTTGAGCTAATTAACGACGACAACCATTACCTTTATGTAGATGTTGGTGGTGGTAGTACCGAAATTACCCTTTTTAGTAAGGGTAAACTGGTTTGCTCGCATTCGTTTAATATTGGAACCATTAGGTTACTTAGCCAAACAGCTGGTGAGGACGAGTTTAAGGAAGTAAAAAAGTGGTTAAAGCAACTTAAGGCCAATTCCCATGAAGTAGCTGTAATAGGTTCCGGTGGTAATATCAATAAAATATTTAAACTCTCTGGCAAAAAGGGTAAGCAGCAACAGCTATTGGCCGATGAACTAGCAGAGGTAGATAGGTTGCTGAATTCGTATTCGGTTGACGACCGAATTAAAGTGCTGGGACTAAATACCGATAGGGCAGATGTTATTATCCCGGCATCAACCATATTTATGAAAATCATGAAGTGGTCGGGGGCAAAGCGGATTATTATTCCTACAATTGGTGTATCCGATGGTATTGTGCATCAGCTTTACCAAAAGCAAAAGCATCGGCCATAATGCCAATGCTTCGCTTTAATTTATCGAATAAGGAGGTATTATTGCTTCGTAATTGCATTGTAAAAACTTATCAGATGCATGCTGTAGGAGCGAAATAGTTCGGTAAGCGATTTGTCCATTGCCTCAATAGCTTCGTCACCCTTCTCGCTCTTCATTGTTGTAATGATTTGACTGATCTCTTTAGACCCTGGTGTTTCAAACTCCGGATCCAAAACAAGTTGCTCAGGCATCCAAATTTTTAGGGTTTTGTCAATACTCTTGGCTCTGTCTGCCGATTCTTTTGCAACAACGTATCGAGGGAAATCCTTGTCGTACTCCACTATATCTATTGGATTGCGAAGTGCCGCTAGCAAGGGGTGATTCATATTACCTGTATTGTATGCAGCCCTCAATGCCTGCCACTGGTACTCCTCTAGTGCAGCGTGCCTGTTGCTAACTATTTGCACCGCATTATCTCTGCTTTTTGGGAAACCTAGCATTGCTTTTATGTTTGTCCAAATCATTTTTAACGGGCTTACACCGGGTAGGGCAACCGAGTGGTATGGCATCGATAGGTCGCCAAGGTAGTGCATAGCCCAGCCCATAAAACGATATCCCCAGTACTGATTCCCCGAAGCAAAGGCAAACTCTGCTAACGATCTAAATTGGTTAATACGCAACTCGGGAAGCGTTTTCTTAAGAAATGGCCCGAACAGAAGCACAATTTTTGCTTCATGATAAAATCCCATATGGAAAGGGGCTTGGCTTCCGTACTCAAGATTTGGATCACCAAAGGGTTGCTCGCCAAATCCATACTCGTTGCCCTGGGGTGTGTTGTTATCAGAAAAAAGCCCTAGGTCAAATCCGTAGTCGGGCTCATCATTGGCACTGTAAAGTACAGCTAATGGCGACACTAAATCACCTTCAAGCAGCTCAACATAATTTGTGTTTGTTAGTCCCGATACATCTTTTACAGTGGTTAGCAGCTGGGGTGGAACTGTATTCCTGTTGCCAACCTCTTCGAATGGTAACAGGTGAAGGTACAGCTTCATCTTAACATTGGGGTTTAACCTTATGGCACGGAAAAATCGTTCGAGAATATCGTCGGGGTTACCTGTAGCCTTAAACTTTAGATGCTCGGGTGTGGCGGGGTAGTAGGTTAAATTCTTCGAAAGCCAAACTTCCTGTTCGGCAAAAAACTTTTCGAGTTCTTTTTCCTGCTCTAACAAAAATTTTTTTAAACTTTTTACAGTAATCGAGTCCTGGCTATTTAGCTCAGGTATTGTAGAAAGTACCTGGTAGGCCATGAGTGGGTGTTCAGACCATGCTTTGGCTGAACCACTGATAAGCAAAGTGGCAATAGCCAAAACGATATAATGAATTGCAAATCTTTTCATTTCTTATGTTTTATTGGTTATGCTAATGCAATAGTAACAAAAAATGATTAAAAGTGATATTGTAAATTGGAAAAATAATATTAACATAACATAGGCATAGTGCAACTATAGGTATATTGCATCTTACGAATTTTTACAGTAGGTTTGTGTTGCCTATACCTTAGTGCAAATTATGCAGGTATTCAAAACTTTAATCACTTGCCGTATGCGTAAAACTATAATTTACCCAATATTACTTGCCCTATTTATTGTATACTCGTGTAATCCTGAGAGCAAGGTAAACCCTGAAATTACAGCGACCGAACTGGCTAATCATCTCGATTTTTTAGCTTCCGATTCGCTCATGGGACGACAGCCCGGTACACCTTACGATAGAGTTGCGGCTAAGTATATTAAGGATGTTATGACCAATAGTGGTATGGAGTTATTAAGCCGTAATGGTTATCAGTTTATTGAGTTTATCGATCATCAGGATATTGGCTATAACAATTTCTTTTCGGTGAATGGCGAGCATTTTACACTGCATAAAGATTTTATGGTGTTACCCTATTCGTCGTCCGATACGTTAGTCTCATCAGCCGTTTTTGCTGGATATGGTATAAGCTATAAAAGCGATACTCTTACTTGGGACGATTACGCCAACGTGAATGTAACCGACAAGTGGGTGTTGCTACTTAGGGGAGTGCCTTTTGAAAATGGTAATGAAGTTATGGCCAAATATAGTAGCGACCAGTATAAGGCTATGCTAGCCAAGGATATGGGTGCTGCTGGTGTGATTTTAGTATCGGGGACAAAGCACGATAAGCGCGACGAATTGGCACAATCGAAAAAGAAGAGTTTTAGCATTGAAACTCCTGTGATACATGTTAAACGCAAGGTTGCCAATTCGATTTTAAAACCTACCGGAAAAACTGTTGCCGATTTGGAAAAATGGATTATCGATAACCAGCAACCCCTTTCGTTCATTGTGGGGTCAAGCATTTGCGCACGAACCAGTATTATTACCAATCGTAAGAATACACAAAACGTTATTGCTCTTGTAGAGGGAGCCGACCCAATGCTAAAGAATCAGTATGTTGTAATTGGGGCTCATTACGACCATTTGGGAATGGGTGGCAAAAACTCATCGAGCCGTATGCCCGACACCCTTGCCGTGCACAATGGAGCCGATGATAATGCCTCGGGAGTTGCGGCAATTCTCGAAATGGCTCAAAAGTTATCATCAGAAAAACCCAAGCGCAGCATTGTGGTAGTGGCTTTTGCTGCTGAGGAACTTGGCCTTTTAGGGTCACGCTACTTTGTCGAGAATCCCGTTGTGCCAATCGATTCGGTTGTGGCTATGGTAAATGTTGATATGCTTGGACGATTAAATACAGAAATGGAACTGCAAATAGGGGGCGTTAAAACATCGCGTGAGGCCGAACAGCTGCTCACTCAAGCAAATGCCAAGTATGGGTTTAAATTGGCGCTATCGCCTCAAGGGTATGGCCCATCGGATCACGCTAGTTTTTACGCACATAATGTACCTGTGCTATTTTTCTCAACTGGGCCTCATACCGATTATCACACCCCATTCGATGTGGTTGATAGCATAAACTTTGAAGGCTTAGCTAAAGCCACATCATACATATACGATGTGGTGAAACATATTGCCGATACCTCTGCTCGTTTTACTTTTCAGGAGGCTGGCCCTGCCCAACCATCGTCGCGTCACGGGAATGAACTAAAAGTAAGGTTAGGTATTATGCCCGATGTAAGCGGAGCAACAAATGATGGGTTGCGGGTTTTAGCCGTATCGGATAATGGTCCGGCAGGAGTGGCAGGGTTGATTAAAAATGATATCATTACGGCAATAAATGGGAAATCAGTAAAAAATATTCAGGACTACATGTTCAGATTGCAAGAACTAGGCCCCGGAATTACAGTTTCTGTTGAATTTCTCCGCAATGGGCAAACCAAAGTAGTGCTGATACAACTTTAGTAACTTTTTTTACTTGCAATAATTTTTTTTGATATGAATAGAACAATTTGGTTTTGGCTTGCAGCCATTGTATTAACTCTTGCTGCTGTAGTTTTTCAACGACAAACAGGGCCTACCTACCCAAAAACAGTTAGCGTACAGCTCGACGATACATCTAGTTTTGAGGTAACCCTGCCCCGTAGTTCAAACATCAACCATGAGGTGGGTATAACCATTCCTGAACTGTCGTGGGATTGGACAGCACGGCTTTACTATCGTCCGTATCCTGTTGATACTGCTTGGACACTAAACCCACCATTTTGGCCTGAGGATGGTGTATTGGTGTCGTACTTGCCTGCAGTTGAGCAAAAAGCAGCAAAACAAGAGTATTACATTGAGGTAGAGAATTCTTTTGATGGGAAAAAGTTTGTGCTGCCTAACGATGAACCAGTAGTTATAAGATATAAAGGTGATGTTCCCGCTTGGGCAATTATTCCTCATGTTGTGTTAATTTTTATTGCTCTTATTTTTAGTAGTCTTGCTGGTTTTATGGCGTTGAGCAATCATAATCGATACAAGTTTTGGGGCGTAATGGCTATTGCTTTCATATTTACAGGCGGTTTAATTTTTGGGCCTGTGGTGCAAAAGTTTGCCTTTGGTCATTTTTGGACCGGTTTTCCGTTAGGCTACGATTTAACCGATAACAAAACCCTAATAATGTTTATAGTTTGGGCTATTGCTGTTATTGCTAACTGGAAGCGTGAAAACCGATGGGTTACTGTTTTTGCGTCACTTGCCACAATAGTTGTGTATTTAATACCCCACAGCTTAAGAGGATCCGAATTTAACTACGAAACAGGAGAGGTGGTTACTGGTTTTATCAATCTTTTTGCACCTTTATTATAGGTTGTATCTATAAAAAAGGAGCCGCAGCTTATGCTACGGCTCCTTTTTTTAATGATAGTACTATCTACTCAGCTGCCTTTTCGTGATCATGGTCACAGGGCTCGTCTGCCTTTTCAGTATGAGCTGTTTGGCAGGTGTCCTTTGCTGCGTGTTGGCAGGTATCCTTAACAGCCTGATCGCACTCAACAGCTGCTTTCTCTGTTTTTTCTTTTTCGCCGGTAGTTCCGCATGAAGTAAGTGCAAATGCAAGTAGAACAGTAACCAGTAATAAATTTCTCTTTTTCATCGTTTTTTTGGTTTTTGGTTTCACAAAATTTCGCCGTTAAAAATATTGTAATTTGTAGATAAATCAATCATGCAAGTGCAATTTTTTTTTGATTATTCTTACTTTTTTTATCCCGCATAATTATTTAATGGTAACGCTAAAGCTAGCTGA
>CAZTFJ010000109.1:0-6525 GCA_964612255.1 uncultured Rikenellaceae bacterium
TTACAACTTTGCTGGGCAAGTATGGCGATGAGGGCGATAAGCTGCTTTTCAAGATTCTGAACTCTGGCGATTTTACTAAAAAAGTACAGCCACAAGAGTTCACTGCCCAGAATACCAATGCTTTATCAACAAAGATTTGCGAAAAAGGGTTACGATACGATCTTACCGTACCCTTTGCAAGGTTTGTGGTTCAGTACCAAAACGATATCACCTTCCCCTTTAAGCGTTACCAAATTCAGCCCGTATGGCGTGCCGACAGACCACAGAAAGGGCGCTATCGTGAGTGTTACCAGTGCGATGTGGATGTTATTGGCTCAAACTCTTTGCTCAATGAGGTGGAACTGGTGCTAATTATCGATGAGGTTTTTAGCAAGCTGGGAGTGAATACTACAATTAAGCTTAACAACCGTAAAATACTAAGCGGTATGGCCGAGGTGGTTGGCGAAACCGAAAGGTTAGTTGACATTACCGTTGCTATTGATAAGATTGATAAGATAGGTATTGAAGCAGTAAATCGTGAGCTGGCCGATAAAGGCGTTTCGCAAACGGCCATTGAGCAGCTACAGCCCATAATTCAGCTCCAGGGTACTAATGCCGAGAAGTTGGAAATTCTCTCAAACTCATTGGCTACATCTGAAATTGGATTGAAAGGAATTGAGGAGATGAGAAATATCTTTGCAACACTTGAGGCTTTGGGTAATTTGGGAACTACTGTTGAGCTAGACCTTTCGCTTGCGCGTGGGCTTAACTATTACACCGGTGCAATTTTCGAGGTAAAGGCCAACGATATGGAGATGGGGAGTATTTGTGGTGGTGGTCGATACGACGACCTTACCGGAATATTTGGCCTTAAAAATGTATCGGGTGTGGGTGTGTCGTTTGGTGCCGACCGTATTTACGATGTAATGCAACACCTAAATCTGTTCCCCGAAAGCTTGCTGGCTAGTTCGCAGGTTATGTTTGCCAATTTTGGCCATAAGGAGGCTGCCTACTGCCTGCCCATAATTCAGAAGTTACGTGCTGCAGGAATCTCCGCAGAACTTTATCCCGATGCTGCAAAGATGAAGAAGCAGTTCGATTATGCCAACAAAAAGAGCATTCAGTATGTGGTAATTGTGGGAGAATCGGAAATGCAAAAGGGCGAAGTGTCTGTTAAAAATATGACAACCGGAAATCAGGAAACAATAAAAGTTAGCGATATCCAAGGCTACTTTTAGGTTTCAATATAAAATATCAACGTAAAAATATTATCATGAGTAAGGTTCATTCAATATCACCAAAACCCTTAACATACGAGTTGTTAGACGATATGCTAAAGGGTGGATATACCATTGAAATATCCAACGAGGCAGCTAAGCTGATTAATCATTGTCGCGAGTATCTCGACAAAAAGATGGAGAATCATGATGCCCCAATTTACGGAATAACCACGGGCTTTGGCTCGCTTTGCAACAAAAGCATCTCGAAAGATGAGCTGTCGCAGCTGCAAAAAAACTTGGTAATGTCGCATGCGTGCAGCACAGGCGACGAGGTAGCTCCCGAAATTATTAGGTTGATGCTGGTTCTTAAGGCTCATGCCTTATCGCTTGGGCATTCGGGGGTGCAGTTGGTAACCGTGCAGCGTATTGCCGATTTTTATAACAACGATATTTTGCCAATTGTTTACGATAGGGGTTCGCTTGGTGCATCGGGCGATTTGGCGCCGTTGGCCAATCTTTTCCTACCGCTTATTGGCGAGGGCGAGGTGCGTCACAAGGGGCAAAAACGTCCTGCAGCAGATGTGCTTAAAGAGTTTGGCTGGGAGCCCATTGAGCTTAAATCGAAAGAGGGGCTCGCGTTACTAAATGGTACGCAGTTTATGAGTTCGCACGCTGTGTACGCTTTGTTAAGGGCTCATCGAATTCTTAAACTTTGCGATATAGTTGGTGCTATCTCGCTTGAGGCTTTCGATGGCCGAATTGAACCCTTCCATCCCAACCTGCATGCAGTACGACCCCATAACGGACAAATTGAAACTGCAGCGAATATTAGTAAGCTGCTTGAGGGAAGCGAGCTAATTTCACGTCCTAAGAAACATGTCCAGGATCCCTACTCGTTCCGCTGTATGCCACAGGTTCACGGCGCATCAAAAGATTCTATTGCTTACGTAACGCAGCTTGTACTTACTGAGATTAACTCGGTTACCGATAACCCAACCATTTGGCCCGATGAGGATTTGATTCTTTCGGGTGGAAATTTCCACGGTCAGCCATTGGCTGTTAGCCTCGATTTTGCCGCAATTGCTCTTGCCGAGCTGGGCAATATCTCGGAGCGCAGGGTTGCACAGCTAATTTTCGGATTGCGTGGCTTGCCCGAATTTCTTGTGGCAAACCCTGGGCTAAATTCGGGAATGATGATTCCCCAATATGCTGCTGCTGCAATGGTTAGCCAAAATAAGCAGCTTTGCTCGCCGGCCTCGGTCGATAGTATTGTTTCTTCAAACGGACAGGAAGACCATGTGAGCATGGGTGCAAACGCAGCCACTAAGCTGCTAAGGGTGGTCGATAATGTGGAGCGAATTCTTGCTGTAGAGTTGCTAAACGCTTCGCAAGCGTTGGAATTCCGTCGCCCGGCCAAAACATCGCCTTTGCTTGAGGGGGTAATTCACCAATATCGTAAAGCAGTAAAATTTGTTGAGGAGGATGTGGTGATGTATAAGGAAATGGATAAAAGCCTTGAGTTTATTAAAGGATTAAATATAGCTGAGATTTGTTAGCGCAGTATTGTTAGATTTAAAAGTAAGAAGCGCATTGAAAATTTCTCAATGCGCTTCTTTTCAAGTTTAGGTCTGGGTAATATTAATGTCCGTTGCTGGGATATTCTAGTAGTTTCTCCTCAACTTTATCTACCATTTTCTTTGAGCCTACAATAAACGGAACCCTCTGGTGCAGCGTTGTAGGTTTAATATCTAGAATCCTTTCTGACCCCGTTGTCGCCTTGCCGCCTGCGCTTTCTGCCAAAAAGGCAATTGGGTTGCATTCGTAAATTAGTCTTAATTTACCATTTGGTGCAGCAGCTGTTTCAGGGTAAATGAAAATTCCTCCTTTAAGTAGGTTTCTATGAAAATCAGAAACCAAGGATCCGATGTAACGAGCAGAGTAGGGCCTGTTTGTTGCTTTATCCTCAACTTGGCAATACTTTATGTACTGCTGAATTCCGCGTGGCATCTTAGCGTAGTTACCCTCGTTAATTGAGTATATGGCACCATCATCGGGGGTTCTAATATCGTAATGCGATAAGCAGAATTCACCTATCGATGGATCTAGCGTAAACCCATAAACCCCGTGTCCCGTGGTGTACACCATCATAGTAGAAGAGCCGTAAATAACATATCCTGCGCAAACTTGTTTCGATCCGGGCTGTAAAAAATCTTCGAGTACTGCTTCTGAACCCCTAGGGCTTATTCGCCGATAGATGCTAAAAACGGTTCCAATAGATACATTTACATCAATATTTGATGAACCATCCAATGGATCCATACAAACAATGTAATTGCCGTCGCGGGCAAGCTCATCATCAAAAGTAATTATCTCTTGATTCTCCTCTGATGCTACACCACAGCACTCGCCCGACGATTTTAGCGATTGAATAAAACGCCAGTTGGCAAAAACATCGAGTTTCTTTTGCTCTTCGCCTTGCACGTTTACATCGCCAGCAAGGCCAAGAATATCTACCAAACCAGCTTTGTTCACCTTTTTGTTTACAACTTTGGCAGCAATGCCCATATGGTAGAGTAGGCGAGTAAATTCTCCGGTTGCATAGGGAAACTCAGCCTGACGTTCAATGATAAACTGCGTGAGCGTTTTAATTGAGTAGCCTTCCATGGATACTTAAATTTTATTGAAGGGTTTTGTGTTGGTTAGAGATAGCAATTTTACGCATAATAATTCGATAATAAAAACATTTTTTCCTGTTTTAAAACGTTTGCGATATGGGTTGCACTTGCCTTTTTGCAGAGCACAAGGGTTGCGCCGATTTTCACAAATGATATTGCAGTGGGGGCAATTATTACTACTTTTGGGTATTCAAATCAAAAGAGCGTATTCTCAAAAATAACAATTTGCATGGT
The DNA here is from genome assembly GCA_964612255.1 of uncultured Rikenellaceae bacterium. Taxonomy (GTDB): domain Bacteria; phylum Bacteroidota; class Bacteroidia; order Bacteroidales; family Tenuifilaceae; genus Perlabentimonas. Next base: position 4,109 of record CAZTFJ010000109.1, read on the forward strand.
AAGGGTTTTTAAGTTTGGCGGTGCCTCGGTAAAGGACGCCCAAGGTGTTATAAATTTGGCCGAAATTTTAAAAAAGACATCCGATAAATTGGTAGTGGTGATTTCTGCTATGGGTAAAACTACCAATGCCTTGGAAACAATTTTAGCAAAATATTTAAGCCACGACTCTTCGCTGAGCAAAGATTTTTTTCGATTGAAAGATTACCATATGCAAATTGTGAAACAGCTATTTAGCCAGCAGTTTGAAGAAGAAGTGGCTAGGGTAGAGCAAATGTTTGACGATTTTGAGGATTACCTGAAAGGCGAGCCAAAGGGTAATTACAATTACAACTACGATCAGCTGGTTTCGTTTGGTGAGCTGATATCAACAAAAATTGTTTCTACTTACCTAAACTCGGTAGGAATTTCAAATGAATGGGTAGATGTGAGGCAGGTGCTGCAAACCGACAGCAATTTCCGTGAAGGAAATGTAAATTTCGATGTTTCGCAATCGTTGTGTGAGCAAATATTTACATTTAGCGATAATCGCGTTTACATTACGCAAGGGTTTCTGGGAGGAACTGCCGAAGGGGAAACTACTACGCTTGGGCGAGAAGGATCGGACTATTCGGCTGCGCTGTTGGCCTATATGCTAAACGCGCAAAGCGTTACCATTTGGAAAGATGTTGATGGTGTGCTTAATGCCGATCCCAGAATTTTTGGCGACACCATTAAGCTCGACAAGGTGTCGTTTAAGGAAGCCATCGAGTTGGCGTATTGCGGTGCTCAAATTATCCACCCTAAAACCATAAAACCTCTACAGAACAAGCAAATTGCGCTGTATGTAAAATCGTTTGTAAACCCCAATAGCAGTGGAACTATAGTTTACCAAACCGACGAGCGCATAGGCTATCCACCCATTCGCATTGTAAAACCTAGGCAAGTATTGGTATCGCTTACTCCCCGCGATTTCTCTTTTGTAATAGAGGATTGCCTAAGCCGAATATTTGCCATATTGTATACCCATAGGGTTAAAGCCAATCTGGTTCAGAGCTCGGCCATTAGCTTCTCTATTTGTGTTGACGACGAGGAGCATTTTTTGCCAAATGCCTTAAGTGAACTTAATAATTCATTTGAGGTGAAGTATAACAAAGGTGTTGAACTGCTTACCGTAAGGCATTATACTCCCCAAGTTGTTGAGGGGGTGATTGCTGACCGAAAAGTTTATTTAGAGCAGAAAACCCGGAGTACGGTGAGGGTGGTTTATCAGCAAGAGTAGTATGTTCTAACGTTTATGTGTGAGATTAGGTGCGGTTTTCGATCCTTGCAGTCCGTATGTACACCGGGGTTGAAGCAGGGCAGGGGGCTGAAATTACTAACTTTGCCAGCGCATAATTTTAGGCAATGTTATGGGTATATGCTTTATTTTTTTTCGTCAAGTCCAGATACAGTCATTAATAAAAAGTCTAAACTTTTATTATAATCTAAATCCTCGTACTCTAATCCAAGTTTTCTAATATTTGAATAATAGTCATTAAGTCTTGTGTAATAGTTTTTTTCTAATTGCACAGAGCTTGCTTTTCCTCCTATTTTTTCAATTAAAAACCATTTCTCTAACAATCGGGCAGTTCTTCCATTTCCATCTTGAAAGGGGTGAATCTTAACAAATACTAAATGAATCATTGAGGCATAATAAAAAATCTCAAAATCATTTAAATCTGTGTTTAATAATAAATCGATATCATTAAATAATTTCTCTAATTCTCCTTTTACTAATTCTGGAGGTGCAGCAACATATTCAATCCTATCATCGCTATTGATTACAAACATTGGGTTGGCACGAATCAATCCTTGCTGACTCTTAGGTAAAAGCTTTGAACTTAAAATCCCGTGTGCTTTTTGTACGTTTTTTAAGTTTAGTTTTTGTTTATCTATAAAGTCATAGGCTGCATATAAATCATCTGCCTTTCGGGTATAATCAGGTTTGAATTTGACATTTAAAAATCTGTGTTTGAAATAACTATCAAAATCGATATCCTCTCCCTCAATCTTAGAAGAATATACAGAAGAAACAGATTTATAGAATTGAAAATAATCGACTGGCAAATCTAATATCTCAGCTTTGTCCAATTTCTCAAGCGGAGAAAGTTTCACTTTATCTGTGAATGCTTTTAGAAGTTTTGATGTCAATATTTCCAATATCATAAAATGTCTTTTTACAAAGATAGCTTTTTAATCATTTCGTCTTAAATCGTGCAGAATGTTTCAATCACCAGTGACGTTTTTTTTGCATTACACTTGAGTAGTGCGGGATTAAAAGCACTGCACTTTCAGTTTGCCGATATGTTTGTTAATATTCATTTCATTCATATTTAGCACTTTAGCCCGCATTACGCTTATACATTGTTGAACTAAATCCCGCTTCGCGGGCTAGCTCT
>CAZTFJ010000109.1:6535-8381 GCA_964612255.1 uncultured Rikenellaceae bacterium
TAATTATTTTGTCTTGAACCCTATTGAATGTTTCAATCAGCAGTGGCGTTTTTTTGTCTTACCCACAACTATTGAGTAAACTGGTTCGCATAGCTTGGTGCGTAGGTGTTTACAATAAGGTTAAAGGTGATTGTAATCCACTCATCAACCTTTATCAACCCAAAGGCATGTGTTGGCGGTTTAATTTGAAAATCGGTCATGTTAATGTCGTAAGTACCTAAAAACTTAAAGGCTGTTGCGTCAACCCTTACCCATTGTATTGGTATTCTAATCTGTTTGCTGTTTGTGTTAATGGTAAGGTTTACAGTAACTGTAATTTCTCCGCTTAAAGGGTTGGTTGTTTCGGTCGATACGAATTCGGCATCAAGTAGTTCGATATGTATATTTGGATTTTTATCGGCACCAAGTGTCTGGTATAAATCTTTGTTTAGTAAAGGGTTTTTGCAGTCGAACGATTTAATTTGCAGCGACATAACTGCATCAGAAAAGACCAGGGAGTTCCCTGCTTGATCGGCGCTTACAAGCACATTGCCCGCAGTAAAATTACTGTTTGAATAGCATTCAAAGGTATTTACGTTGCTTGACCCTGCAATCGATATCCAGCTCTGCTCCTGAATGGAGTAGGAAAAAAAGTTCCCGCTGTTAGCTCCTAAATGAGTTGTTAGTAATAAAAGAATTGCAAGGTTCAATGGCATAACTGATTGTATTTTAAGATTACCCTGCCCCAACAATGGGGCAGGGTAAATAATTTAGAATCCTATGGCTGCTTCAACCATAACGCCGTTGAAGTTTAGCCCATGCCTGTAATCGGTGTTGGTAAAATCGTTGTAGTTTTGGGTAACGTACTCTAGTTTTACGAGTAGATTTTTGGTTGTGTACCATCCAAGCGACAGCTGAATGCGGTCAACCGATATCTCGTTGGTATTGCCAGGTAGTGTCCCTGTTACCATATTGTATCTGCCACCCACAAAAACTTGTTCGCGGGGCATAAATCGATATATTACCTCGCCAGCCAGCTGTGAGAACTTGCGATTCTCTGTTTCGCCTGCTTGCATCCCTTGCGACATCTCGTAGGTGCCAAAAAACTCTAACCCCTTAAACTTTACAAATGGGTTAACCATAACCGATGTTACCTTATGGGTAAATTCTGGGCTTAGCCTACCAGATGTAAACCTGTCGGTAGCATTAGTGGCAACAATTGCCCCGCCCGCCCTGTAGTTGCGGAAGTATTCTGGTTCGGCAGCCAGGTAGTAGCGCGAGCCGGTACGGTCGCCGGCGTAAAGCGTGTTGCGGGTTGTTCCGGAGTTGTTGTAAAGGCTAGCCGATAGCCTTAACCGTAAATCGTTGGTTAGCTGACTATCGTAACCAATTTTGGCAAGTATCGATGGGCTTTTCTTAAGATCACCGTAATCTTTTACATCGCCATTAATTATACCATTGGAAAGACCGGCCATTATAAATACATTATCAACTGGGTAGATATAAACCTCTCCAGCAATTTCTGTTGCAAACGCATCCATAATATAATTCCCAACAAACGGGTTATGCATTGTGTTACCGTTGTCGCTGCGGCGGAATTGCTGATCGCCATAATTCAATCCAAAGTGACCTACTTTTGCTGTAATGTGTTTTGAGAACCAGTCGGGATTGCCAAACATAGGTAACTTATCAACCTGAATGTAACCACCCTTTACCCAGAACTCGGGATGATGTCTCGACGACATGTAGTTCTCTAGCACCACGCGGATACCATCCTCTAGCTGTACGTCGAACCGGAGGTTGGCTGTAGCCAGATTAAACCCAGGGGCTAACGGGTATAGCGCGTTAAGATTTACAGTTCCAGCTC
>CAZTFJ010000110.1:0-1107 GCA_964612255.1 uncultured Rikenellaceae bacterium
TTATACACACTGCCAATATTGTTGTAGCAGTCTGCCACACCAATTTGGTCTTTTAACTTTTCGTAAAGTTTAAGGGAGTTAAAGTATTGCTCAAGCGATATATCGAAATTCCCCATCCTAAAGTACGTATTCCCCATTCCAATATGGCATTGGGCAACCCTTAGCGTGTCGTTTAGTAAATAAAATGATTGGCTAGCATCTTGAAAAGTTGTAATTGCATCGTATAATCTACCCTTGTCCCTATAATTTTTGGCAATTTTCTGCATCGCTGCAGCTTTACGCTTTAGGAATGGGAGCGAATCGGAATTCGTATCAGTAACTATAACCCATCCTTGATTGTAGAGCGTAATGGATGAGTCTGGATTCGTGCCAATTAGCGCATCGCCCATATCGAAAAGAATATTGGCGCGTTCAGTTTTGTTGATATTTTGGGCTAGTAAATTTTTTAGCGAATCCACCCCGGACTGAGCTAACGTTTGGGTAAATGCAAATAAAAAGTTTATAAATATTAGTAACTGTATAAGTTTTTTCAAAACACTTAGGGTATTTGTAGCATAAAGAAAATTTGTCTATTCAATTATAACAGACAAATATAAAGTATTTACCTGTTGATAGTAGGCCGATTCTGGTTTTGTTTTGTGTGATAAAAATCAACATTTTTTTTATCTTGCTGTTTATTAGTCTGATATAGTTACCTTTGTTTTTTAACCATTTTATAATCTGAATAGTTATGAGAAGATTGATTTATATTTTTATGCTTGTTTTACCCATTGGGTTATGGGCTCAAGGCGATAAAACTCCCATATCAGTAACAGAACTGTCTGAAAATGTACATAGGTTGTTTGTAAACAATTCGGTTGCAGTGGTGGTTTTTTCTGGTTCTGATGGTTTACTAATAGTTGATACTGGGTATGAGCGCACATCTGCCGACTTAGGAGAAAAGATTAGCGAAGTATCTAAAGAGCCTTTGCGATATATTGTAAATACCCATTTGCATGGCGACCATGTTGGGGGCAATAAAGCCATTGGTAATGGTGTTGATATTATTGCTCAATAAAACGTGAAGGCTTATATGATGCAGAACGACGCTGGATCCCGAGCAGGAGT
>CAZTFJ010000110.1:1117-8365 GCA_964612255.1 uncultured Rikenellaceae bacterium
AACCTCACTTTTACCCAGCAAATGGAACTTGATTTTAATAATCAAACTTTACAGCTAGTTCACTTACCCAAGGGGCATACTAATAGCGATATTATTATTCATTTCCCCGAGAGTAATGTATTGGTGGTGGGCGATTTGCTATTTGCCAACTATTTCCCTTATGTTGATGTGGGCAATGGTGGAAATCCTTTGCAGTTCCTCGAGAATGTTGACTGGATAGTTGAGAACTTTCCCCATGATGTTACCGTGGTTGGTGGGCATGGTCCAGTTTTTACTATAGATGATTACAAAGCGTGGAGAGATGAGTTGCAAAAAACGCTTGAAGTGCTTAAGCAGCACAAGCAAAAGGGATATACCGCTGATAAAATGAAAGAGGAGCGGCTACTGAAGCCATGGGAGTCGTTTGGTAAGTTTTTTATCACCGAGGATCGATGGATTGATATTGTTTTCCCCTTCTTGTAGTCAAATTTCAATAAACATTGGGCCATAGGTTTATTCCTATGGCTTTTTTTGTACCTTGCATCAATAGTTTTGTTGCACTAAAACAACCTAAAAAGTTATAATATGAAGTCTTTTAAACAAACACATATTTTGCTGGCAGCTGTTTTTACAGCATTACTGTTTGGCTTTTATACTTGCGGTTCGCTTTCTGAGGCCGAGGATAATTTACTTCAAGATCTTCGCTCGCAGGGGTTGGTGGTTTCAAGCATCTCGGCACAAGATTTTGCTGAGGGTAATGCCCCAGCTAATTTTCTAGAGGTTTCAGGTGCAGAGTATAAACCATCTTACAACGAGGAACCCGAAATTCCTGCTCAGTGCTGGATTGAAACTGGATATGGTACCCAGAATGCCTGCAAGTACTGCCATACCGACTATTTGGCCGAGATTGGGCACGGAAACAACTTCCCCATTTCCGACGATCAGGAAACCTACAGCTTCCCTTCGGCCAACCTAAATCGAATTCTGTGGCAAAACATTATTTATCCCCACAAAATTGAGGAGAGGCTAATAGCAGAAGGAATTGATATTCCAGACATTGATGATGTGGCCTACGTTAGAACCGATAATTGGCAGAAAACTTACAATGCTGCACGTGGCAATGGCAGTAAAAACTGGCTCAATAATGGTTCATCTGCCGAAAATTTTGTGCTTTTCCCGTCGCTAAATCCAAACCATCTTTACCCCTGTGATCCCGAAAATCCTACCGGTTATGGTACCCATGGATATATCGACAAGAATGGGTTTGTTAAAAACGAGAGCGATACTTACACCGGGTGGCGTGCAGTAAACTTTTTCCCTTACGCAATATTTACCCCACTAAAAGGTAGCGTAAGTGGTATATATATAAGGTTAGCCAAAGAGTTTATGACCTCTAATAATATTTTTGATGTTGAGGTTTACTCTAAAAATCTTGATTTGCTTGAGAAAAATATCAAGAACAAGCCACTCGATGCCGAGTTTTATGCTGGCGATGCCAGTAAGATAAAAATTACCAAAGGCTTTTATCCAGTGGGTACCGAGTTTGCCCATCCGTTGCACTATGTCGATTTGCTTGCCGATGGTGAGGTGGGTAAAGAGTTAGATGCCGTTGTTACTGATGGAACAAGCGAACAATTTGAGTTTCCCGGTACACGTTCAAAAAGGGTGAAGGAGATTCGTTATATGTATAAATGGAAAGAAGTGGGGTTGGTTGATATTGGCGAAGACGAAGACGAGGAGGATGAGGGATTTGCAGAGTATGTTGGTAATCAAAACCAAGGCTGGGTCGATAATGGTGCAGGCTGGATTGTTGCAGCCTTTATTGAGAATAGGCACGGCGAATTGCGTCCACAAACAACCGAGGAGTTGGCTCAGTGCCTGGGATGCCACTCAAAGGTAGGGAATACTATTGATGCCGTTTGGTCGTTTCAGCGCAAGCTACCAGGTATTGAGGGTTGGGCCGATATGAACTATGGGCGTTACAATTCCCAAAAGCCTACCGAAACCAAACTGCAAGATTATGCATACCAGCAAACCGGTATGGGCGAACAGGGATACTTTTACTACTCGGTTGTAGGTGCCGATTTATATGGCGTTATGCCATCTGAGATTCGCGACGAGTTGGCAAAATATGCAAGTGAGAAAAATCTGCTTAGTGATTTGGATATTGATTACCCAATTGAAGAAATACTGAACGATGATTTGTTAAAAGATATGAGCAAGTTGGATAGGGAACCACGCCTACTGGCACGTCAAAAAATAATGCGTCACTATAGCCAGAGCTTAGCATATCTCGTTTATTCCCCTGCCGACAATCGGTACCATATCAAAGGGAATATCTTTTATCCATCAATGGAGAGAATGAAAGCCAATATACAGGGGTACCGAAAAGTGGTGCTCGACCAGAGTTACAATCTTGGTAAGGATGTGTTTGGGAGCCAAGCCGATCATGTACCCTTTACCTTTCGGTCCGATGGCACGGTGCTTAACGAAAAAGGAGAGCCAATTCCTACTGGAGAGGTTATATATAGTCGCCCGTACAACGAGCTTGGCGAAGGCATAACTCCAACCGGAATTGTTGAGGGCGATGTTTTTGATGCTGTTGGAAACATGTTAAGCAATGTAACTAACGACGACCGAATAGCTGGTAAATTACTCTATGGCGGAACGCTCGATAAGTACTATAACCCTATTTTAAGCGATAGGGCTGTGCGAAAATATTAGTGTTTTTTTTAATGCAATCAACATTTCAATTTGCTATTCCTAAGCAACAAAATATTTGTTTGCATCACATAATTTTATGGCTTAGCTAAGTGAGGAATAGCATTTGTTTAGTTGTTAAAAGAGAGAATTTAAGGGTACTCGAAATATTACTGGACGCCTTTCTGATAAGTTTAATTGGGGCAGCCGTAATTCTATCATACGATTCCACTAAAGTTGTAGCTCTATTGCTGCAATTTTTTGTTGCCTCTTTTGCTTTAGCTGTAATTTTGGCAATAAGGTTTAAGGTTTTCTTCAAGTTATCCTTTGTCTTTTATCTTTTAAGCGTTCTGTTGCTTGTGTATGTTCATTTTCAAGGGCATACAGCAGGAGGAGCCGCGCGATGGATTTCTGTAGGCGTTTTTAATCTTCAGCCATCAGAACTGCTTAAGGTTCTTGTCCCATTAGCAATACTTAAGTATTATAAAAACAGGGAATTGCATCTCCGTATGCATCAGCTGGTTTGGCCACTTATTGTTATTACCATTCCATCTGTACTAATTTTAATGCAGCCAGATTTAGGTACCGCCTTGGTAGTTATTTTTACAGGAATATCAGTAATTTATTTATTGGGGTTAAAGAGGTATAGCATTTATGCAAGCTTAATCCTAGTAGTGTTACTTCTCCCTACCTTATGGAACTTGCTCCACCATTATCAGCGTATGCGTGTAATGGTTTTCTTGTTTCCTAATTCTTATGCAACCCTTTCGTACCAAGTTGGACAATCGATAAGAGCAATTTCCGAAGGAGGTTTTTTGGGTTTGGGAAACAACCCGATATTTGTTCCTGCAGGTACCACCGATTTTGTTTTTCCCCTATTCGCAAATATGTTTGGGTTTGTTGGTGTATTGGCCCTACTAACTTTGTTTTACCGATTAATCAGTGGAATTCTATTGCTTGCGAAAAATGCAAGCAATCCGCTTAAGTCAGCCCTAGCTGGGGCATACGCCTTTTTACTGATGATATCTTTATTCATAAATATTTTTATGGTTACAGGTTTTTTTCCTGTTGTAGGCCTTCCGCTTCCTTTCATGAGCTATGGAGGAACGGCTCTAGTTGTTAATGTGGTAGTAATAGGCCTAATTGTTAGCCTCCTTCCGCAAAATACTCTCCAGCAGAAATATCCCTTATCAACAAAACTTCACCAACGACAGGTAAGCCGATTAAAGAAGATTAGTATGATTCAAAAAATTGGTTTTGCTATAATTTTCATTCGTTTACTATTTATCTACTTTATGTAGTTTTTTAGTGATTTAATGGTGAGGTTACAAGTTTTTAGTTAAGCTGTTTGTGTAATAATTATCTAATCAATAGGCATTATTTGTGTATTCACAGGTGCTATTTAATACTTTTTTTAACGCTACTCTAGTCAAATTATTTATCGATTTTTATACTGTAAAGAAATTTTGCCCTATATTTATATCAGTTGAAGTTAAAGTACAGCTAGTTGTGGGTTTTTATTGCAAACCAAAATAACTAGTTTGTTCTATTGCATGAACTTATAATCCTTGCAATATAACCCCAAAATACCCTAGTAAAACTTAACCCATGAGCAGAATTGAATTTAGTAAGCGCTCCCTTGCTATTGCAGACGAAAGCGCAACCTTTGTTATTCTTGGTTCCGATAGAGTTAAAGACGACACTAAGGTAAAACGACGGGCCATGAATAGAATATCCAAAAAAACGGAGACAAAAGTAAACGATTTTTGGGGTACCCTTGGCTACGCAAACGATTTGGCTATAGATTGGGGCGGATACATTAACGTGTCGTCGTTTGGAAATAAAGACTTTGCGGGTGTGGTAAGTCAGGAAGTTGAGTTCATTACCCAGTGCTACCCAAATCTTAAACGTTCAAAAAGTATAACCGAACGTTATATCGATTTACGAAACCTGGAGATACCTTTCCCTGATGTTTTTCTGCTTGAGGAAATTCCTAAGCTCAGGCTCGATGTAATGCTTGGTAAAGATGAAGGGGCAATCGTATTTTATCAGAATAATAGAAATAGCAATAAAGCCAATTATGTTGAGTATATACAGCCCCAGCCCACCGATTCCAGTAACTCGGTTGATCAGAGGGATAGGCTTAAATATATTTTTGAAGCTATACCTAAATATGAGATTGTGCCCGTTGACGATATGCCAAATCTGTTTAAACTGGGAGTAAACAGAATTAACGAACCCTTTATTATTAAGGTTATCACATTTAAACGACCGGTAGAACTTGCAGCGGAGGGAGAGCTAACAAGCCATGATGTTGTTACCAGTGCACATAATCAAATAGCTAAGGGTATTGTAAAGTATAAGTACCAAAAACCACATAATCTGTTAGTTTTTAGTCGATCAAAAAATCAGTTTGTGTTAGCAAAAGCTAACGACATTAAGACCGACAAGAGAACTTTACTACTAATTCACGGTACTTTTTCCGACACACATGGCTCCTTTGGCGATTTATACAAGAAAAAGAATTCTGTTTTAAGCGAATTGTCGGATAGCAAGTATAAAAACCATTACGAACAGATTATTGCATTTGACCATCCAACACTTTTTATGGGAGCCCAGGAGAATATCGATGAGCTTTTTAAATGTATGGATGTGCTTAATATTGGTTCTTTTAAAAGTGAGGTAGATGTTATGGGAACAAGTCAGGGTGGTTTGCTTGTTCAGTATTTGGCTAACCTAAATCAGGATAGAATAAAAGTAGGTAATGCGGTTTTAATAGCCTCAGCCAATGGGGTTGGCTACCTGTCGGCTGGCGAGCATATTTCTATGTTTCTCTCGGTTCTTCGGAAAGTTATGGTTCGCACTGGCAAGGCTCATTTAGCTATGGTATCGGCACTTGCGCAACACTCAATCGATTTTTTGCTAAAGCAGCCTGGTATTCAAATTATGACACCCAATCACGATAAGCTAAACGAGATTATTTGTAAAACACCTGTAAGCAAGCAAACCTCATACTTACCTCTTATCGATGCGTACGACAAGTCAATTGTAAGTGCCCGGTTTAGAGTGATTGAGAGGCTGAAAAGGCTTGGCGCTGAAATTATTTACGCTGGCACAAAACCCTTTTTGGGTAATTCTAACGATTGGGTTGTGGGAACAAAAAATCAGTTTCTAGTCCCCAGTACCCACTGCGCTATTCCCAACTACAATCCGGGCAAGTTCAGAGAGCATACGATAAAATCGATACACGGAGCCTGTTTAAATAAACCCGAAGCACAAAAAAGTATAAAGGAATTTCTGCTTCGCTCGGTGCCACCAAAAAATGCTGATGATAGTTCAGGTGCATTCGATGCACATTTTCATGTTTTTGGAAGAAATATTATTACAGGACGAATTTTGTTGATGCTAATAGAGGATCTCGTTAACTTAAAAAGGCAGGTTAGTACTAGTGTTGATAATAAAGAATTGCCAGTATTTATAAAGTCAGCAACTGTTTCGCCCAACGATGATACGGATGAAAAATCGGGCTCGGCTTTAGTTAATATTCTTACATACTTTGCTCTTTACAAGGATAGTAAAAAGGTTTTAAACGCGCTCGAAAAGGAATACTACAAACTCAATTCCAACGTGTACCGTTATGTGCCCCTTATGTTTGATGTTGAGATGACTTTCCGAGGGAAGTACTTTTCCAACGATTTTCACCATAATGCAAGTACGGCTCAGCAGCATTTCCTTAATCATTTAAAAGATTTATTAAAAGATGTTGATAATTTGATAGAGCAATTTGAGCAGGGTAAAAACCTAATGTTTGCAGGTTCATCAGACGAAAAGTTGGTATGTGTTGAGTTGTTAAAATCGATTAGGCGGATAGTTAAAGTGCTCGATGTTGATAATCCCCAGCTCAACAAGCATACAAAGAATAGCTATTTCAATCAAATTGAGGAGATTAAAATGCTTAAAAATTGGTATGGCTCTAATATGCTGCCATTTTTAGCCGTTGATCCCCGCAGAGATAGTATGGCTCAAATAATTACCGATAATGTGGGCGAGGGCAAGCCTTTTCATGGAATTAAGCTTTACCCGCCCAATGGGTATTCTCCCACAGACCCAAACCTTTTCGACGACTCACAACGCTTTATCGATGGGGGATGCCTTTACAGCTATTGCATCAAAAACAACATACCTATTATAACACATTGCTCAAATGCCGGATTTGCAACTTTTGTTGAGGAGCTAGAGATTTGGGGCGATATTTACAACGAAAAAATCTCTGGAAAGGATAAATTGCAACATTTTGGGCAACCAACAGCTTACCGATTTAACAGCAACAACCCCTTTAGTTTTTATAAAGCCGTACGCGAAAGGGCAATGGTTTTAAACCACCCAACTATTTGGCAAAAGGTGCTGGCTGAGCACAAACAGCTTAAGATATGCTTTGCCCATTTTGGTGGCGAATCCGATGAATGGCGTGAGCAATTATTTAATTTAATTACCAACGATAATAATGCCTATACCGACCTCTCTTGCATAACCAGCCAGAGCAGGCTTAAGACTATCAGAGAAAAGTCT
>CAZTFJ010000111.1:0-8357 GCA_964612255.1 uncultured Rikenellaceae bacterium
GACACTTCGATCCCGAAAAGTTGGATGTTACCCCTTTACCCAATATGGCCGATGGAACTGTTGACCTAGTTTACACGGTTGAAGAGAAGGCTAACGATCAGCTTGAAGTTTCTGGCGGCTGGGGAAATAAAATGTTTGTTGGTACTATTGGCGTTCGATTCTCTAACTTTTCACTTGGTAGAATATTTCAAAAAGACGCTTGGCGGCCTGTTCCTTCTGGCGATAGCCAAACACTAAGTATTAGGGGTACAACCAACGGAAGTTTCTACAAAGCCTTTAGCTTTAACTTTGTAGAACCTTGGTTAGGTGGTAAAAAACCAACCAACCTGAGTTTCTCTGCTTACCATACAATACAAAATCCTCCGGGCACCTATATTTACCAAGCCGGCGATCAGCAAATGAAAGTAACTGGTGGTGCCATAGGAATTGGCACAAGGCTAAAATGGCCCGACGACTGGTTCCAATTCTATAACGAGATAAGTTTTCAACGCTATGGCTTAAAGGAGTGGGATTACTTCATATTCTCCAATGGCAAGTCGAATAACTTTAGCTACAAGGCATCAATTAACCGTAATTCAATAGACCAGCTTATTTTCCCCCGAAGTGGATCTAACTTTAGCCTTACACTTCAGTTAACCCCGCCGTTCTCAAAAATCTCTGGTAAAGACTTTTCGAACATTACCGACCCTACAGAGAAATACAAATGGGTTGAATACCATAAGTGGACAGGCAAAGCCCAATGGTACCACAATCTGGTTGACGATTTAGTACTTTACACTGGTGCACAGTTTGGTTACTTAGGGTACTACAACAAGGATATTGGATACTCTCCGTTTGAAGGGTTTGACCTTGGTGGTGATGGGATGTCGGGCTACAATCTTTACGGACGCGAAACTATTGGACTTCGTGGTTACGAAAACTCATCGCTATCGCCAGTTGTAAATGGAGTTAAAAACGCAAATGTTTACACAAAATATACTGTAGAACTCCGCTACCCCATAACCCTGCAACCCCAAGCAGCCATTTACATCACTACTTTTCTTGAGGCAGGTAACGCTTGGCATGAGTTTAGGGGTATTAACCCCTTTAACGTACACCGATCCGCTGGTGTTGGGGCAAGGGTTTTCCTTCCTATGATTGGTATGCTGGGTATTGACTGGGGTTATGGCTTTGACCAAATTCCTCAAAATCCAAATTCACACCGTGGACAGTTTCACTTTACCATAGGCCAACAGTTTTAACACAGTTTAAATGTCCAAAGCATTTTTTTGGCGAGATAATTGACTCACATACAAAAAAGCAGACAGATGAAAAAGATTGCAATCATTATCGTTACCCTTTTTGCTCTTCCACTAGCTTCGCTTGGACAAAAATTTGCTTTTGTTGATACCGAGTATATCCTTAGCCGCATACCCACATTCAAAGCTGCTCAGGAACAGCTTGACCGTATAGCAACACAGTACGAAACAGAAGTTCAGGAAAAGTACCAAGAGCTCGACAAGATGTTTCAAGAATTCCAGGCAGAAAAGGTTTTGCTTACCGACGAGATGCGAAGCAAGCGCGAAACAGAGATGATGGAATACGAAAAAGCAGCCAAAGAATTACAGATGAGATACTTTGGACGAGAAGGAATGCTTTTTAAAAAACGCGAAGAGTTGGTAAAACCTATTCAAGATCAAGTTTTTAATGCCGTAAAAGAAATTGCTACCGAGGGCGGATACGCAGTAATTTTCGACTCGGCCAGCTCGGCCAATATGCTTTATACAAACCCCCGCTACGATAAAAGTGATGAGGTGTTGCAAAAGCTTGGTTACAACTAATTATTTGCTAAATTTGAACGTTAAATTAAAACAATAACACAATGAAAAGATTTGTAATGATTCCCCTAGCTGCTGCGCTACTATTTGCCGGCAGTGTATTTGCCCAAACTGCACCCAAATTTGCACACATAAACGGACAGGAACTTTTAACAGTAATGCCCGAACGCGATAGCGCCGAGGTTAGGCTTAATGCATTTGGTCAGGATTTATCTCAACAAATTGATGAACTTCATGTTGAGTACAACAACAAGTTGCAAACCTATATGCAACGTCGCGAAACCCTAACCGAAGGTATTCGCGAAGCTCGTGAAAAAGAGTTAGCAAGCCTTCAACAACGTATTCAGGAGTTTGAGCAAACAGCCCAGCAAGATTTTCAAAAAATGCAAGGCGAACTTATGCGCCCAATTATGGAGAAAGCCGATGCTGCCATTAAAAAAGTAGCTAAAGAACAGGGCGTTCTTTACGTTTTTGATGTTAGTACTGGTGGAGTAGTATACTTCTCCGACGAAAGTATTGACCTTATGCCCCTTGTAAAGAAAGAGTTGGGAATTCAGTAAGATATTCTATCTACATACAAAACAGCTCAATCGCCGAAAGGGATTGGGCTGTTCTTATAATACGCCAACCAAGCAACAACTAGATTAAAACATGGTTTTTTTAAATGTTACTAGTATAAGGTAGCTGTGTGAACATATATTGGTTAGAGTTGGATGAAAGATTGGGTGATTGAGTGATTGAGTGATTGGGTGACCTGCCATCGTCCGAAGGTCATAGCAGCGTCAATTGAACACTAGCAAAACTTGTCCCGATGATTTTATCGAGAATACGTTCTTTAAGCAAAATTAGTTGAAATGAAAGCTACCTAACTATCAACTTTAGGCATTTTAAAAACTTTAAACTATAGACACTTAAAAACTTGAATACCTTTTTAACCTCTATTTGCAGAATATTTTTACAAAAATATAGGTAGAACTATTAAATTCGCCATATGGTAAACAAAGCGCTAATTGGTGTTTTCGACTCGGGAGTAGGTGGCCTTACCGTGCTAAAGGAGCTGGTGCAGGTGCTACCAAATCACTCGTACATATACTTTGCCGACACCAAACACTGCCCCTATGGCCCCAAAGGCACCCAAGAAATTATTCGGCTATCCGAAACCATTGTACAGTATCTTATAAACCAAGGATGCGCAGCTATTGTGGTTGCCTGTAATACAGCCACAGCGGCTGCCATCGATTATTTGCGAGATAAATTCTCCGTTCCATTTGTGGGAATGGAACCTGCAGTTAAGCCCGCAGCCCTGGCTACCAAAACAAAATCAATTGGAGTGCTAGCAACCAAAGGCACTTTTAATGGTAGGCTATATAAGCAAACCACAGCAAAATATGCTGCAAATATTGATGTACACTACCAAATTGGCAATGGGCTTGTTGAAATGGTTGAACAGGGAAAAGCTCAGTCGGATGAGGCAAAAAACCTGTTAGAATCATACATCACGCCCATGCTTGAACAAAAAATAGACCATCTGGTTTTGGGTTGTACCCACTACCCTTTTTTTATCCCAATGCTTAAAGAAATTTTACCATCACACGTGGTAATAGAAAATCCCGCACCGGCTGTAGCCAAGCAAACTGCTCGAATAATATTGAAATGCAATGCCACGTCCCTGAAAACTGAGCCTTTCGTTAAGTTTATATCAAGCGGAACAACAACCACTCTCGAACTACTTGTTGATGAGATAGAGAAAAACACAGAAATTGTTTTTAAGAACAAATTATTTCAACTTTACCTTTTGTAGCGATATCAGCATATAAAACCTGAGAAACTATGAAAAAACATTTAATTTTTGATTTTGACGGAACACTAGCCAACACGCTAGATACGGGCGTACATATTTACAACCGCATTGCCCACGAGTACGGCTGCAAGCAGTTAGAGCTGGAGCGAAAAAAAATACTACAAAACAAAAAACCACACGATTTGATGACCGAGCTGGAGGTTACCTTCCTTAAGCTACCCTTTTTACTGCTTAGGTTACGCAATGAACTTTTTCTTGAAATTAAGAATGTAAAACCATTTAAAGGCATTGTTGATGCACTGCATAAAATAAATAACCAAGGTTACACACTAGGCATAGTTACATCGAACTCGAGAAAAAATGTTGTTAGATTTTTAGAACAAAATCAAATAGCCAACCTATTTAGCACCATATACACCAGCAAGCATCTTTTTGGGAAGGATAAGGCCATTGCCCGATATATGAGCAAGTACAACATTGCCATTGACTCAGCCATATACATTGGCGATGAGAGTCGCGATATTGAAGCTGCCAAAAAGGTGGGTATTCCCATAATTTCTGTGAGCTGGGGTTTTAATTCTAGGGAGTTGCTCGAACTATACAAACCCAACACCATTATTGATGAGCCCCTTGGCCTTGAACAAGCAGTAGTATCTGTATAGTACATAAGGAGCATTCAAATACTAATGAACGCCCTTTTATGCAATAATTGTTGCAGATATTAACCCTTTAGCAGCTCCTCAATTTTATCAATAGGTATTTTATCGCCTAGCCCCATATCCTGCAAAGCACCAACTATGGCATCGCGAGTTACTATACCATTTATTCCGATAAAGTACAGCAAGGCATATAAAGCCGCATTACGAGGCCCCGCAACCCGAAAATCGTGACTTAGAACTTTGGCTCTAGTTTTGGGAACATCCAGACTCGAATCGATTATTAGCAGGCCATCGGTCATTGCCTCTATGCGTTTTTTCTGATGATTTAGCCCATCGATAGATGTAACCAGCAATGCATCGGGAACCACCATACCATGATAGTGAATTGGCTTGGGCGAGATATTTATTTCCGATGTGGAGAAACCTACACCAACAGTAACCGGATAGCTGCCCTTTTGTGTAACGCAATAGCCCGATTCTAGAGCAGCTCTGGCCAGAATTGCTGATGCAACCTGAACTCCCTCGCCAGCCGAACCAGCCATTACCAATTGGTAGTGCTTATGGAGTTTTCCTTCATACCTCCTCACAGCAATGGGTAACTTATCAAGTAAATTATTTACTCTTTTATGGTTTTGATAAGAATATGCAGGTCTGTGGTTTTGCCAAACACCCTCAACATGACCCATACTCTCCATAATTTCGCTTAGCTTACGCTTAGGGTTAAACTTAACGCCATAGCTTGGACAAATCTCCATAACCTCAATTACCGAACAGCCCTTAACGCTAAATGCTTCGGCCAACTTATCGCTAATGTTGCCAATACCCAAAATACGCGATACGTATGCAGCACCAGCGGTGTGTGTTAGTTTACAGATATCGTGAGCACTAAATGGATTTCCATCCACAGAGGTGGTTGTGCGAAAGCCAGTAGGTGTTAACCCGCTGGTTTGTCCGCCTGTCATACCGTAAAGCATATTGTTATGGATTACTACGGTAATGTTAAGGTTCATTCGCGATGCCTCAATAATATGTTGAAGCCCAATGGTTGAACCACCATCTCCTAAAAAAACGATAACCTTTTTGTTAGCATCTTCAATGGCAAACGAAACCCCAGCGCCAAGCACAACCGAACGACCGTGCAAGCCATGAATTGTATGAGTGTTTAGCGTTTTATCGATAATACCATGGCAACCTATATCGGTTACCATAATTACATCAAGAGGTGTGAATCCTAGTTTTTCTAGCGCAATGGCAGTATTCTTGGCTACCAAATCGTGACCACACCCTTTGCAAAAGGGCAAACTCTGAGTATTTAAGAATTGTGTATTCATAACTACCCTCCCGCGTTTATTATATCATGTGGTGTAATCATTTTACCTATAGCCCCCACGGGAATAATTTTACGAGGAAGCCTATGTCCAAACAGAATACGGGCGTACTGCGCATTTATGTTCTCCTCAACCATAATCACCTTTTGGTACTTATCGATAATATGATAGTAAATGTTGGGGATAGGGAACAATGTTTTTGGAATAAGTAGCGAGACCTTATCGCCCTGCTGACGCATTTGAGCAACCGCATCGATTGCAGCATTGGACGAAATACCAAAGGCAACAACTAGCTTAGTAGCCTCGGGCTGCTCATCGAGATGATAAAATGTAAAATCGTTAAGATGATGTGTTGCCTTATTCTCAAGCCTTATCGTGTTGGCCAGCGCTTCGGGTGTTGAGTGTTGCAAAATCCCCTTAGTATCGTGGGTAGATGCTGTAATGCGTACCTGATGCTTCTCATTGCCCAATGCTAAAAACTCTGGAATGAGCGAGTTATCGGCCTTGTATGGTTCAAATGGCTCATCACCTTGGTAACGCCTTTTCTCAACAGGAATAATATCTTTGAGCGCCGTAATATCGAAGCTACGCTGGGTCATAACCCCCTCTTTTGATGTTAGCACTACAACGGGCGTACGCAACTTCTCGGCAAGTTTAACAGCCTCGGACGAAATACTCCAGCAATCCTCGTAATTTGAAACGCAAAGCACAGGTAGCTGATGACCACCCGAAATTTGTCCGTGAAGTAACGCTAAATCGCCTTGTGCCCCACAGGTAGCCGTTCCAGTTGCTGGGCCAAGCCGTTGAACTAAAATTATTACCATGGGCAGCTCCATCATGAAAGCCATATTTATTGACTCGACCATAAGCGCATAGCCAGGGAATGAGGTTGCCGTAACTGGTATTTTACCGCTAGCAGAGAGGCCCGACATCCACTGTAGGGTAGTAATTTCATCGGGTGCTGAAAGCATCATGGGCATACGGCTTGCCGAATAGGAATACAGCAGGTTTGCTGGCGTAATTGGGTAGCCAATAAACGCATCGGCACCAGCCCTGGCCATAGCTTCAACCATAAGTCGAGAGCCATCGGTAATGACCATTTTGCTATTACTTGTTTGCTGCATACACTATGTTTTGAGTAATTAAACTTTCTATCTTTTCAAGTTCAATTCCCAGCTCATCACACAAGATACCAAAAGTATGCTCACCATAATGAGGAGGATGCGACATTCCACCACTACTTTGTATGCCATTAATGCTAAATGCCACAGAGCTAACCCCCTTAATTGTTAATCCGCTAACATTTGCTTCGAGCATCATCTCTTGAGCCTCGGGAGCGTTAAAAACCTCTTGCATATTAAAAACCCCACCTGCAGGCACTTTGCGGTTAGCCAGCATTTGAAGAATGGTTTCGCGGTCGTACCTAATTATTTGGTCTTGCAAAATGTTATTAATCTCCTCCTTGTTCTTAACCCGGTTAAGATTTTGGCTAAACCTACTATCAGAAGCCAACTGGGGTTTCCCAAGCAGATCGCACAGCTCGGCAAACTGCTTTTCGGTACCAACTGCAATAACTATCCCTTTGCCATCGGAGGTATTAAAGATTGTGCCATAGGGAACAATATTGGGATGATCGGATCCCATTCGCTGAGGAATTTTATTACCTACCAACCAGTTTGTTGCCTGGTTGACTAGCGAGGAAACGCCTGACTTAAAAAGCGATGCATCGATATAACATCCTCCCTGCCCTCGCTCGCGCTGAAGCAAAGCCACCAAAATTGCCTCTTTATGATGATGAGCCGCCAGCACATCCATAAGCGCCACAGGCATTTTGGTGGGAGGGCCATCGGGCTCACCATTCATGTATGTGAAACCGGTCTCGGCCTGAATAATGGCATCGAACCCAGCACGCTGATTGCTTAGGCCGTAACCAGTAACGTGAGAGTAAATAAGTTTGGGGTTTAACTTTTTAAAGGTTTGATAATCGACCTGTAACTTCTCGGCATCGCCAGGCTTGTAGTTAGCCAACACAATATCGCATTGCTTAACCAGCTCGAAAATAAGGTTTAAACCATCGCACTTGCTAATATCAATGGCCAACGACTTTTTACCCCAGTTCACACTCGAAAAATATCCTGAGATATCGGAATCGGGGTTTTCGGTGGGGAGTTTCCATTTGCGAGTTACATCGCCATCGGTTAGCAGGTTCTCAACCTTTATAACCTCAGCACCCAGCTCCGCAAGAAACATCCCAATGCTTGGCCCAGCAAGCACACTGGCCAATTCTAACACTTTTATTCCTACTAAAGGCTTATGTATATCCATATCAAAAAATTAAACTTTTCTTTTCTCTCGTAGCGATATTCCCCTTGCCTTAATATTGCGTTTACGCATATTTGCATAAAGATTTCCCAGAATTATGCATATAACAGCAGCAGCAATGGCAACATAGGTGTCCTCCACCCTCCACCAATTAGCAAGTTTTGCAATTATATTGATAATTACAGCAATAGTACCGCCAATAAAGGCAAAGCGCACTCCATCGGTCGAAATCCAGCCGCGCTTATAAATGCCAAGCACAATTACAATGGCGCCAATAGCACGAATTCCGTACGATATGTAGGCCATACTAAGAATTGCACCGCTAGAGAAAATAGCCAACGGAATGGTTATAAGGTTAACTAAAATTACAAGTTTACGTGCTGTTGAAATAATTTTTTGATCTACAGCCGATTTATTGATAATACCATGG
>CAZTFJ010000112.1:0-1428 GCA_964612255.1 uncultured Rikenellaceae bacterium
AACGCCTACGTGGTGAGCTGTCGCGATGCCATAACTGTGCCATGAATTGCTGCTAAAAATGGTTGTTGATATACACTCTATGTATTGCTATATTTGTGTTTAGTAACTCATTTTAATATGACAACAGTAAAAATTAAAAAGAAGATAATTAAGCGTATTAATGACAGCGAAAATGAACTGTTGTTAGAAGAGATTTACAGGCTTATGGAAGGTGATGATACAGATGAAATAATGTATCTTTCCGATGCACAGAAAGCATCTGTACGCGAAGGGCAAGAAGATTACAGGCAAGGAAGGGTAGTTTCACAAGAAGATTTAGATAGGGAGATTGATGAATGGCTAAAAGAGTAGTCTGGACAAGAAAAGCTCGTTTAGACAGATTTGTCATATTAAAATATTGGCAAAAACGAAATAAATCTAATACCTATAGCAAAAAGCTAAACAAACTATTTACACAGTCTGCTATAATCATTAGCAAGTATCCTGAAATTGGCAAGCGAACAGATATTGAAAATGTTAGGGCTAAGATTATAAAAGAGTATTTACTATTTTATGAGATAACTGGACAGGAGATAATTGTATTAACTATTATTGATGGTCGCAGAGACCCCAGTTTGATTTCAAAAAGGATTTCCAAATAGCACTTAGTGCTAAATCTTCTTTCAAATGAGTTCACAACAAAGTTCATCAACTTTCAACGTCAGTAAAATCAGAGCCGATTTCCCCATCCTAAACCAACAGGTACATGGTAAACCTCTGGTTTATTTCGATAACGGTGCTACCACTCAGAAACCAACCTGTGTGCTAAATACCATTGGTTATTTTTACAACCAAGTAAATTCCAATATCCACAGGGGGGTGCATAAGCTAAGCGACGAATCGACCCGTGCATACGAGGAGGCGCGCGAGGTGGTGCGCGAGTTTATCAACGCCAAAAGTACCAAGGAAATAGTGTTCACCTCGGGGACAACTGCTAGCATAAACCTTGTTGCCTTCTCTTTTGGCGAGGCGTTTATTGCTGAGGGCGATGAAGTTATTGTATCGGAAATGGAGCACCACTCCAATATTGTGCCGTGGCAACTAATGTGCGAGCGCAAAAAAGCTAAGCTAAAGGTGTTGCCTTTTGATAATAATGGGGACCTTGAAGTTAGCAAGCTCGATGAGCTAATTACCGATAGAACCAAAATTTTAGCTGTAACTCACGTTTCAAACTCGTTGGGTACAGTAAACCCCATAAAGGATATTATCACCAAAGCGCATAGCCACAACGTTAAGGTGCTTGTTGATGGTGCTCAGGGTATAAAGCATGGCGTGGTTGATGTGGAAGCGCTAGATGCCGATTTTTACGTTTTCTCAGGGCATAAACTTTACGGCCCCACCGGCATAGGCGTTTTGTATGGTAAGCAGAACCTGCTTGAGCAGATGCCC
>CAZTFJ010000112.1:1444-8354 GCA_964612255.1 uncultured Rikenellaceae bacterium
TATGATTGCAACAGTAGCTTTGACCAAAACAAACTACAACGAGTTGCCCTTTAAATTCGAGGCGGGAACAGCAAACTACATTGGTGCAGCAGCGCTGGCCACTGCCATAAAATACTACCAATCGGTTGGAATTGATAATGTTGTAAACTACGAGACCGAACTGCTTAAGTATGCTACCCAGCAGCTTCTTGCAATCGATGGGGTAAAGATTTACGGAACGGCCAAGGAAAAAGCTTCCATCATATCGTTTATAGTGGGCGATATTCATCCCTACGATACGGGAATGATACTTGACAAGATGGGCATTGCCGTACGAACCGGTACCCACTGTACCGAGCCGGTTATGGCTCACTTTGGAATTGATGGTACCGTTCGCGCATCGCTGGCCTTTTACAATACCTGCGAGGAGATTGATAAGCTTGTTGAGGGTGTGACAAGGGTTAAGGCAATGTTTGGGTAGCGCGCTTTCATCAACCATTTTCAATTTATCATATCAGTTTAAGCGACTTAAAAGTGCTTTGGTCGCCCAAAATCTATATCTTTGCAGCCGAATTTTCAATACTTTACATACTATGTTTGAACTAAGTGAACAGGAACAGCTACGTAGAGCATCGCTTGCCGAGATGCGTAAACTGGGAGTTGACCCATACCCTGCGGCCGAATACCCAGTAAGCCATTACTCATCGGATATTATCAATAATTTCGATTCGCTAAGCGAGGGTAAAACTGAGGTTTGCGTGGCAGGGCGTATCATGACCCGTAGGATTATGGGTAACGCCTCGTTTTTCGAGATACAGGATCAGATGGGTAGGGTACAGGTATATATCCGACGCGACGATATTTGCCCCAACGACGATAAAACTCTTTACAACACGGTCTTTAAAAAATTGCTAGATATTGGCGATATAGTAGGCATTAAGGGAATTGTTTTTAAAACCCAAATGGGCGAGATTTCCATTCATACACAGGAGCTAACCGTGCTGTCCAAATCAATTCGTCCGTTGCCCATAGTTAAGGAGAAGGATGGCCAAACGTTCGATGCCTTTACCGATCCAGAGCAGCGTTACCGCCAGCGTTATGTCGATTTGGTGGTAAATCCGAAGGTACGCGACACCTTTATTAAGCGTAGTAAGATTATTAACACCATGCGCGACTTTTTCAACTCGAAGGGTTATCTCGAGGTTGAAACGCCCATACTACAGCCAATTCCCGGTGGTGCTGCTGCCCGTCCATTTATTACGCATCACAATGCGTTGGATATGCCATTATATCTCCGTATTGCCAACGAGCTGTACCTAAAAAGGCTTATTGTAGGTGGATTTGATGGCGTGTACGAGTTTGCTAAAGATTTTCGCAACGAGGGTATGGATCGCACGCATAATCCAGAGTTTACTGTAATGGAAATTTATGTAGCCTATAAGGACTACTTCTGGATGATGAATTTTACCGAGGAGATGATTGAGCGTGTGGCTCTGGCTCTTCATAATACCACTAAGGTAACCGTTGGCGATAAGGAGATTGACTTTAAGCGTCCGTTCCGCCGCGTAACCATGACCGATGCCATTAAGGAGTATGCAGGTGTTGATATCTCTGGGAAAAATGAGGATGAGCTGCGCCAAATTTGCAACGACTTGGGCATTGAGGTAGATGAATCGATGGGTAAAGGCAAGCTAATAGACGAGATTTTTGGCGAGAAGTGTGAGCATCATTTTATCCAGCCTACTTTTATAACCGATTATCCCATTGAAATGTCGCCGCTGTGCAAGCGCCATCGTACAAATCCTGAGCTAACCGAACGCTTTGAGCTCATGGTTAACGGCAAGGAGCTGTGCAATGCATATAGCGAGCTGAACGACCCAATCGATCAGCTTGAGCGTTTCCAAGATCAGCTTAAGCTAAGCGAGAAGGGCGACGACGAGGCCATGTTTATCGATCACGACTTTGTGCGCGCTCTGGAGTATGGCATGCCAACCTGCTCGGGGATGGGCATTGGAATTGATCGATTAACTATGTTCATGACCAACCAGTCGTCAATTCAGGATGTGCTGTTCTTCCCACAGATGAAGCCCGAACCCAAATCGCGTAAGGATTCGCCCGAGGCATACGCAAAGGTTGGTATTCCTGCAGAATGGGTGCCAGTTTTGCAAAAAATGGGACATACTACTGTAGCTTCGCTTAAAGGTTTAAAGGCCGGCAAGCTATTTAACGACCTTTGCGGTTACAACAAGAAGAACAAACTGGGCCTTACCAATCCTGCCATGGAGGATGTGGCCAAGTGGATTGAGGGCTAAACTAGCTGTATAGATATATCAAAAAGCGTTGAGAGCTCAATCTCAACGCTTTTTTTGCTTTACCCTGTTTGGCTGAGGTTGCGCCTCAAACGAATATATCTTAGCAGGAGCCTACTTATAATAGCCCGACGGCAACTGGAGCCAACCGCCGAACGGGGTTATGAAATCGTTAGGGGAAAGATAATAGCGGCAATTCAGGGTTAAATCGTTGCTGCTCTAGATGCTGAAAAGTATTCTTTAATAGAGTGTATCCGTAAAAGTTTTTCTCATTTTTCCGGCTCCAACTTCACTTCCTTGTTCCCGGCAATTAATGACTCTAAGGGTATTCCTAAGTATCTGTTTAATAGTGTTATCGTTTTTAGAGTCAATGGTCGTTTACCATGCAAAACTTCCGATACCCTTGTTTTTCCTCCGAACAATGGTGCTACATCAGCCTGTTTTAAATTCATTTGCTCCATTCTAAACTTTATGGCTTCAATCGGATTTGGTGCTGCTACAGGATAATGTTCTTGCTCATAATTTTCTACAAGCAAAGATAAAAGTTCTATTTCTTCACCTTCTGGGCTGTCGGGTTCTATTGCATTTTCATTGCTATTAATCAAGGTATAAATGCGTTCACAAGCTTCGTTATATTCTTGTTGTGTTTTTAGTATTTTAGTTTTCATAGCGTACTGTTTTTGCGTCTATTTTGTTGTATTCCTTATGAGTTCCAAACCAAACAATAAAGACTATTTTCAACTTATATTCAACATCAACAATCAGGCGGTAATCGTTGCCTTTTATGTTGAAAACTACTCGTTTTGAACTTATAATACTGGCATTGCCGTATTTTGCTTTTAGTTCATTTGAATTGCTCCATGTTGAGAACCTAGCCTCGTAAATCCAAGCCTTTACAGACTCTTCAGCCTGTCTGTATTTGCTTTGCTTGCAAAACTCGGTTAATGTTGATTCTTTTATTATCCTCATACTTTGCAAAGATAGAAAATGTTACCCAATTTGGTAACTGTTTTCTTGAGTTTATTATTACCTTGATAGCCATTTCAGCGGTCTTAGCACTTCCACCAAACATCTTTATAATTAATTATTTAACCATCCTATATCAACCGAGGGAGACTGCAATAGGAGTTGCTGTAAGAAAGAGGAGTTGAGAACTTAGTTGTAATAACCCATTTTATACTTAGGATACTAATGCCCAAAAACTAATTTTTGACTAATGTGTATTTTCCTTTTTTTATTTCCACAATCTTCCAGCCGTCGTTTAATGTTAAATTGTAGTCGGGTTCAATAATTTTACCTGAATAGCTACTACTGGGTGCTGGTAGTAAAAAGTATGTCCAGTCGTTAGCGCGAAAAATGCCGCTTTTCACCTCTGCAATTCCCCATTCGCCAGTTAACCTCATGGTTTTGTAAACAACCCCATTTGTAATGGGAATAATCTTTTCTTGAGGATTGAACCCCATTTGGATATTGTTGTTTTTTATAATTAGCACGCTATTAGCGAGGAATTTATTCTCATATTTACTTGCTAATTGTTTCTCAAGTTCAAATTTGGCTGTTTCGTTATTTATTAGCGAGTTTGCTTTATATTCGCTCATTATTGCAGATACTCGTTTCTTCAATGTTGCCGTATCTGTTGATATAGAAGTTCCAATAATTTGATGACCAATAGTTGGTAAATCAAACCCATTTATAACATCAGATAACCAATTGTTTTTCAGCTTGTCGAATAGCAGTCCGTATGCTGGGGCGGTAATGTATGGAAACGAGTTTGCCAAACCATCTTTTTGTATAGCCAGTTCTAGCTGTTTTGCTATCACTTTGGGTAGGATGGTTTTGTCAATTCCGCATAGTTTAAAGCCAGTATACTCGGGAAGCCCTTCGTGTAGTTCAAAAACATTTTCGTTGTTATCGGGAAACATTTGCTGTCTGTAATTCCTGATGTTTAATGCATTGGAAAGGTGGTGCTTACTTTTGTCCGATTTGTTAGATATTGCGTGATTTAAGGCTAAAAACTCAAGTTTTAGCAGTATGGATCCTTGAAGCTCATCGAGATGAGTATTTTTAGTCATAACAGGAAGAATGCCAATGTCTTTTTGAATCCTGTGCCAACTTTCGTGAATTAGTAATTTTTGTCTCGAGTATTTGTCGTTGCTGGATATTGCATCCCAATTCACCATTGTCCAGCTTTTACCATTCCACTCAACAGAAGTATTGGCAATATTTATAGCCTCTGGCAATATACCAACGTATAAACTATCTTTAAATTTAAGTCCTTTTGCAGGTTGGTTTGCAATTATTAATCTGTTTTGTGGCAATACAAACATAGTTGCTCCATATAAATTGGTACCCCACAATATGCCGTTGTCAACCTGTGCTAGCGAATCTAACTCATAAAAATACTTTTTTGCCAGGGTTAGGTCTGTGGTGGTTTGTCCTTTGGTTAAGCTAATGTTTAGCAAACACTCTACAATGCTTAAAGCTATTGCATTTTTCCAGTTCATAGTAATATTGGTTTAGTGTTTACGGGTAGTATATTATGGTATAGTATTGTTCTTTATATATCATTAAAGGTTTCATAGCAGATATTCTAACTTGCTGCTCAAATCTTATAATTTTTGCAATTTGTTATATCCAGGGATGTTAGAGTTGAAAAAGAATTTTTGGTTGTTTAATATTTGTTTGGCAGCCGTCTCAAAGTTTGGATTGTTTATTTCCTGCATTAGTCTTAGTACCGTTTGTTCTCTTAGCATTCCCGCATGTAGCATGCACGACATATAGGTACTGTTGCTCCATAGGGCTTGTTTAATTTTCTTAAGGTCATTGTCCATAAGAGCAAAAAGATATTCTTCGCCATCGATAACCAGGTTGAGCTGTTGACTTTTCCAGTGGTTAGTTGCCAAGTTGCCAATGGATGCAAAAACAGTTCTTACCCCCTTTATCTCAATGGGTTCGTATGCTTCTACCTGAATGTCCACTCCTCTAAGGGCTGTTTCTTCAATGCAGCTAATAACCTCATTTAGCGCTTTGGGAAAGGCGTCAATTACTGCAATTTTTTTACATCGGCGCAGCATGGTGCGAAAGCGCTCAAAAACCAACGGAACCGATTGGATGGTAAAGCTGGTTTGTTCTTCCGTTTCTGAGTCAAGATTGCTTAGCAGTTCCCTTGCAATGCTCGATTTGTTGAGGATAGATTTTTCGTAATGCCCAAAAAATTCATCGGCATTTACTGCTTTGCAGAGCTTATTCTTGTTGTCCTCAATGGTAACCGCTCCTTTGCTGGCTAGCGTTTCAATGGCTTTATATACATTGGCAGTGGGCTTGTTTATTTGCTTACCTATTTTGTATGCTGTTGAAGGCGGATGGGTTAGTAAATGGAGGTATACTTCTGCCTCTAACCTGTTGAACCCTAAATCTAGCAGTATCTCGGTGCTATTAACCATAATATATTGTTATTGTTTGTGAAACAAAAATAATAAAAAGTACAATAAAAAACTACTACTAAAATTATTGTTGCTAAAAAAACGCCAAGAATTTCTTAGCGTCTTAATGTTAGGCGTTAATTAATTTGTTTGCAAAGCGGATTTTCCCTAATAATATACCTGTTGTACTTAATCAATAAAAGTTAAAAACTTACACCAAAACTGGTATAAATCCACATTTTACTTGCTGTGTTTTCCGAGGTTAAGCTCCTAATATTTATTGATGTGTTGAGGTTTTTGTGGGGTTTGTACGGTGTCCCGGCCAGCACAAAGTTGCCCTTGGATATGTTTAGGGTGCTCGACTTGTTTATATAGTCGTATCGGGCAAAGATATCAAAAGCAGGGCTTACCTTTACGCTCCCAAATGTTGATATACCGTAGTAGCTGCTATTGCTGCTAAATCCAAAGTTATTCACTTTGCTATACTCGCAAGCAACTCGGTAGTTATTAGTTTTGTAGCCAATAAATGCCGATATGGTAGATTTATCCTTAGCATTAGCAACTTGTTCAAGGGCTGGGGCATAGTCGGCGTAGAGTTTTAGCAGCAGGTTTTCTGTAGGCCTTACTTCTAGGTTATTGGAGTAAATATATTTTCCTTCCGAGTCCTGATGTTTAAAAGGGCCATCGCCGTTGCTAACCGAGACTTGATTTAAAAACATTCCGTACTTTAGGTCAATCTGAGCACCAAAATCGGCTGGATTGCCATAGCGATGAATCTCTTGGTAGGTAAAGTAGACGTAACGGTAACCCCAAAATTTATCCTGTACGGTAAGATACTGAGTGCTTAGTAGCTGGCCAACCCTTAGGTTGATATGCTTATTTACAGAGTAGAGAATTTCTGCCATCTTAAGAAATGCTGTATACCTACTTCCTTCGGCATAGGCAACCTCAAGGTCTTGTCCGATGGGGTTGGTTACGGTTATGTTGTTGGTGGTTCGCGTAACATCGTAAATTATGGTTGCTTTAAGCTTATCGGAAAAAGTACCGGAGTAGCCAAGCAGAGCAGTAGGCATTTCGAATGCTGTATGTGGCGTTACCTCATTGTTGGCATAGTAGTACGAGGCAAATATGGTTGAAAAAAAACGGTGTTTTACCTCTTCATCTTTAGGTTTAGGGGTTTCTTCGGTAGCTTTTTGCGAG
>CAZTFJ010000113.1:0-6398 GCA_964612255.1 uncultured Rikenellaceae bacterium
GTACCATATAAGCAGAACGCAGTGGGAGTGGGCTATAAACCCAAATGTTCGCGAGGCCGATTCGTTTCTGAAAGAAAACCTGCTGCCCATGCAGCAGCTTGGGGTGCTAAATCTTATTGAAGACGAGGGGGAACTATTTTCGGGAATAGAAATTCGCTTTTTCAATGGGCATACCCGCGGGCAAATTGTGCCAATTATCCATTTGCCTAACGGCAAAAAAATGGTATACGCTGCCGATCTTTTTCCATCGACAGCGCACATTCATCTGGCTTGGAATATGAGCTACGATGTGGAACCGCTGGTAACTATGCAGGAAAAGGAGCAATTCCTTAGCGAAGCGTTTGAGCAAAATTATATTCTATACTTTCAGCACGATTTTTATACCGAGTGCAGCAATCTGCAAATGACCTCCAAAGGGATAAGGGCTGGCGAAAAGAAAACCCTGTTAGAGGTGCTGAATTAGTTGCATGACTTGCTGTAGCGTATAGGTTATAAGTGGCCAAAAACAGTAAGCAAAAAGTGTCGTCGAAAAAACGGAGTCGGTAATTATAATGCTTCTGGCTCTGTCTCTGTTTAGCATTACCATAATTGAGAGGAATGCCCTAAGCAGAAGTTGTAGGGCGAAAAATGCAAAGATTCTAATTCCGTATGGATTGTATTTTATTGCCAAATCAAAGTTTCCTCTAACAATTTCCGAAAAGCTGGCCGATAGCCCCTTGCTGGGTGGAATTTGGCCAGTTAGCTCGGTAAGCATTGCGGGAATGGGATGGCTGTTGGCTTTGTATATTAATGAGTAAACAATAACTGCTGCAAAAGCAATTGCTATTAGCAGATTAACATAGTGGTATGCACGAAGAGAAGCATCGGCAATGTTACCTTTTTGTTTTCTACTTTTTAATAAACTGATCGGTGAATTTGAAAGCATGGTGCACATTGTAACGTTGGTGAATGGGCACAACAAGGGTCATTTCGTTTAACGAAAAATCAACTCTAACGTATTTTGAACCAGGGAATAGCCGGTCGTAAAACTTTTGGGCTTCGAATTTAAAATGCCCAGGCTTTTCGTCAATCAGAGTAAATCGGACATTCTGGAAATATTCTTTAACTCGTTGAGGGTCAATTTGGCCATTGTGCTCAACCTTAATCATTGTCGATTTGTAGCTGTTTACAATGGCCAAAGGCCAAATTAGAGCATAAAAGTAAAGGGCTGCAGCATTGGAGAAATGTTCTGCAAGGGTTTTGCTATCGGCATAAAAAAGGTAGTAAATAGCAATGTGAAATGCTGCTAATATAACAAGAGTTACCCCGGTAGTGGCTAACCAGGGCAGTATAATTTTATTGTTTGATGTTTTGTGAAAAGTGATCTCCATGTATGGCAAAAGAAATTAGTTGTTACTGGTTGTGTCGGCTTCTAGTAGTCTGAGCTTATTTTCTAAACTATCTATCCTAGCAGTGCTGTTTTCGTCATCAACTTCTTCTACCGTTTCTTCAATCTCTCTAAATGCATTGCGGAGCTCATTTTCAATTTGTTTAAGTTGGCTTGGGTCTTTTAATGCAGAATCGGTTATAGTGGTAATCCCGCTAAAAATCATTAACCAAGCAGCTGCAAGTACAATTGCCAGCGATGAAACAACCAGCGAAACAATTCCTAAGGTTTTAGCCCCATTTCCTCTTGAGGCTTGCACAATGGATACTATGCTAAATGCTATGGCAAGGGCTCCTGGAGCAAATGCAACTACGCCAACGCAAGGTATAAAGGCAACAATAAGTGATATTATTCCCATTACAATGCCAATTATTCCCATTACTTGGCCTTCTGTCGATTTTTTATACTCTTCCATAATATGTTGAATTTGTATTGTAATGACTGTGCTTTAGCAGAAATGCTGCATAAAATTAGTTGCTTAATTCTTTAGTATTTCCAATAAGTCTGATTCAAGCGTTTGGTTTGGGCGCTCTACAATTCGACCAATTTCAACCCCATCTCTTTTTATTATAAAGGTTGGTACAAAACCTATGTAGCCTTCATTTATTCCCTCTTCAGGACAAACCTTTTTTCGGTTTAACGCAATGGTGGTGAATTCTTTAGGCTTAACTTTTAGCTCGGCGAGTAGTTTGAAAAACCTAGGGGTTTCGCGCTTGCTGTCGGGGCACCAAGTAGCCACAAATAGGTTAAAGGAGATATTGTTAAGTAGCGGAGCAATTTCTTTAAGAACGTCCTTGTTGGGTTTATAGCTGTTGAAGTTCTCGTTAAACCAGCTGCCATAGGGGTCGTTACGCATTGCGTCGGGGGTAATCTTTCCGTACAAAATATTTTGGTTTACCATATCATCAAAAATTATCCTGTTGATTTCCTGTGCGAAAACTGACAAAGGAGCTATCATCAAAATTAATGCAACAAATCTTGCTCTCATAATTTGTTTTTTATTCGGTTAAAGGTATGCAAAAGTGGGAAACATTCATCGGAAAATAAATACTATGCTACTAAAATTATTTTTTTAGCTGTTTATTGCTTCAAATCCTAAAATAGTAGGCCTTAAACAGCTGTTAAAAAAGATGTAATTTTTTTTACAAAAATAAAAGCTAATTCCGTTATTGTTATACCTTTGTTTATAAGAATGTTACTTCTGCACCCTAAACCTAACCTATGTTTGATTATAAGCCCGATGTCGATAAAAAGCTAATTAACCGTCGTGAAATAGTTTTTATAATTTTGGCGGGATTGTTTCTTGGAACGCTCGCTATGCTTAACATACTTGGGATCTCGAGGTATATTCATTTCGAAATACAACTCTTTAACCTTGAGATTCCTGTAATGTTTTTTGTTGGAATACTCCCTTACCCCATCACCTTTTTATGTACCGACTTTATTAGCGAGCTTTATGGTAAGCATAGAGCCAATATGGTTGTGTGGACTGGGTTGTTGCTTAATGTATGGGTTTTATTTGTTCTGTGGCTCGGTGGAGTACTCCCGCCAGTGCCCGAACTTGTTGCCGATACTGGTTTGCCAGCAGTTACCGATCAGGATTTCTCCTTTTTTCATATCCGAAAATTAACCTTTGGTGCTACTGCTGCTTCAATGATAGCTTACCTTACCGCACAGTTTGTTGATGTGCATGTTTTCCATTTTGTGAAAAGGCTAACCAGCGGGAAGCACCTCTGGCTTCGCAACAATGTATCTACCCTTACTAGCCAGCTGGTCGATTCGGTGTCGGTAGTGCTTATCACGTACTTTTATGCTAACGCTATTGCCATTCCCGAAGACAAAACGGTTACCCAAACGCTCATCATATTTATATTATCGAGCTATATCTTTAAGATGTTGGCAGCTCTAATCGATACGCTCCCCTTTTATGTGGGGGTAAACTTACTCTCGAAGTACTTGCAAATTGATCCAATTAAAGAGTTTAAAAGGAATGAACAAGACTAATAGCACTGGCTATGGCATTGCATGAAACCCTGAATTTACGGAAAGATGAGATTTTACCTGTGGCCATCCTTGTGTTCCAGTCGGTTTTTCTGGGGTTCTTTCTTGGTGCATTCGATGTTAGTGCAAATACCCTTTTCCTGAATAGCTTCGACCAGTCAATGATTCCAAAAGCTATTGTTGTTTCGGGTATAACAGGCATTTTACTTACCTCGTTATACTCATTTTTTCAGTCGAAGTTAGAATTTTCCAAACTAGCGGTTTTAAACCTTTTTACCGTGTTTGCCCTTACCTTCTTGTTGCGAGCAGGATATTATTTTTCCGATACCAAGTGGCTGGCTTTTGGTCTGTTTGTGCTAATGGGGCCATTGAATATTGTAGCGTTGGTTGGTTTTTGGGGAACTGTGGGGCGCATTTTTGATTTGCGACAGGGCAAAAGGATTTTTGGTTTTATTGATACTGGTCAGGTGGTTGGCGTGATAATTAGTTCCTTTTCAATTCCTTTTCTTATTTCGTTAGGTTTTAAAACCAACAACCTTTTGTACATAAGCGCTGTGAGTGCATTTTTAGCATTTGTATTGCAGATTTTTATCGGAAGGAAGTACTCCTTTAAGCTTAAGGTTAGGAGTGACCAAACAGCGGGAAACAAAAACTCCTTTGCTAGCACTTTGAAAATTCCTTATGTGCGTACCATGGCAATGTTTGTAATCCTTTCAATGCTGGTTGCCTTTTTTGTGCATTATCTTTTTTTAGCTGTTGCTTCTCAACGATTCCAGGATCCCGACGAGATGGCAAAGTTTTTTGGGGGGCTAATGGGGTCGCTCACATTTGTTAGCGTGCTCTTAAAATCGTTTGTATATGGCCCATTAATGAAAACATATGGTTTGCGCATAAGCCTTTTGGTTTCTCCCTTTATTATGTTCTTGGTCTCTGCTGGTGCCGCAATTGTAGGAAGTTTATTTGGTTTTACACTGGAGTCGGCCACGTTTACCTTCTTCTTTCTGCTGATTTCGTTGGGTAAGTTTTTCCAGAAAGCGCTAAAGGACTCCATAGAAAGCCCTGTGCTGAAACTTATTTATCAGTCGCTTCCCCCCTCAATTAGGCATGAGGTACAGGCTAGGGTCGATGGTACCATTAACGAGTCGGCTGCGCTGGCTTCGGGAGTAATTTTATCATTATTAGGGCTTTTTGCGGCCATCACCCTGCTGCATTATGTTTTTATCCTAATAGGATTTATTGTGGTTTGGTTTTACGTATCGCTTAAACTATTTAGTGGTTACCGTAAAACGTTAAAGCAAACACTCGAAAATGCCTCGCTGCAGCAAATCGAAGAGTCGCCTGAAGAGAGGTGGTTCAAAAGCATTTCCCACCTAAGCATTGCAAAGCAAATCGACTTGGTTAACGTGTCGAAACCGTGGCTAATCCCTTTGTTTGTTAAAAAGTATTTACCTGGTGCTAGCGGTTTTAACCTAAAATCGTTATGCGATTTGATTGAGCAGAAGGCTCTTGTTGAGACCATAAGTGAACTTGATAAACTTGAGAGTAAAAGTACCGACGAGGATAAAAATCTTATAGCCAAATTGCTAACGCACCTGCAATACTTAGAGAAAAATAAAAACGATGAGAACATTGTTGTAAGGTTAATGTCATCGAAAGAAGTTGCCGACAGGGTGCGGGCAGCACAACTTATTGGTATTTCTACAAAATCCGAATTAAAACAACAACTCACCTTCCTCTTGCGCGATTTGGTGCCACAAGTTAAAAGGCAAGCAATTTGGGCAGCCCGAGGTAAGCACTCCAAGGAGATTATTAGTTTTCTAATCGATTTTCTCGACAAGGATGAGTACGCTCCTCTGGCACATAGTG
The DNA here is from genome assembly GCA_964612255.1 of uncultured Rikenellaceae bacterium. Lineage (GTDB taxonomy): Bacteria > Bacteroidota > Bacteroidia > Bacteroidales > Tenuifilaceae > Perlabentimonas. The sequence continues at coordinate 5,294 of CAZTFJ010000113.1, forward strand.
CTCTTATAAATTCTGGTGAAGTTGGGCTCGAAATGCTGTTAACCGCTTTTAATCGATCTGGAGCCTCCGATAGCTTTCAAAAACGAATAATTAGGGTTATTCCCGATACAGGGAGTGCCATTGCACAGGAGGTGCTGTTTGGAAAACTTGCCATAAGATCGAGTCTGAAGACCGAGGTGCTGAATGGATTGCTCAGGCTAAACTTTTTAGCCGATGAGCGCGAAAGTGTTTTGCTGCACCAAATGATTATTGAACAGGCTGGCGTTTGCGCTTGGAACCTGAATGTGATGTATCATTGCCCTTCAAGCGATAAGGCTCCAAACCTTCGCGATGAGCTCGAGAGTGAGTTCTTTGTAAGTCGTCACAACCTTTTTCAAATTCTTAAATTGCTGTACGATAAGAGCTCAATTGATTCGGTAATCGAAAATCTTGAGGCAGGAACTGGCGAAAGTATATCGTTTGCCATAGAGCTTCTCGATACCTTTGTTGTTGAAGATTTGAAACCCTACATATTTCCAATATTAGAGGACAACACCCTTTCGAATAAGATTTGGGCGTTACAAAATTACTTCCCCCTTCCAGAGTACACAAACGAGTCGTTATTCAAGGCAATACTTAACCGTAATGAAAATTTAATAGGAAAGCGAGCAAAAATCTACGCGCTAAACGCATACAGTAAGCTCGAAAATGTAAGCGTTTCGGCCGATTTGGTTGCACAGCTATTCAATTCTGATCGTATTCTTAGGCAGCTCTCGGGTGAACTGATTAAGCAAATCGACAGCGAGGAGTTTGCAAGATGCAGAGCAAGGTTGGGCGATAAGCTTAGAGTAGATTTGGATCGCAACTTACAGCTTGCAGAGCAAATTGGAGAATCGGCCATTGAGAGGCTCGAGTTTTTCAGCAACCTGCACTACAGCAACTCTCCCGCAGCCTCGCTATTTTGGCTTTACAACTCGTCAACACTTGTTGTTTCGGAGATTGATATACTAAGCCTGAGCGTTTTTAAACTTGGAAAAAAGCTGGTTCTTGTTGAAAAGGGTAACTTGTTGCTTGAGCAGGGCAACTATCCCCCAAAAAAGTTTTTGCCAGGCGATATTATGATTTG
>CAZTFJ010000113.1:6408-8322 GCA_964612255.1 uncultured Rikenellaceae bacterium
CTGTCAGTGCAAATCAAGCCAAAAGTGCAACGCTTAAGGAAGCTAAAGGTAGTGTTATTCATTATGTTGACTATAGCAACTTTATGTCGAGTATTTATAATTATGATTATTTAATTGATTTTATCCGATGAGCATTATTAAAATTCCACGATCACTGAACATCTTTTCGTATATGAAACAGACTTCAATATTTCAGCAGCTTATTTACAACGTGGTTATACCTGTTGTGGTAGCTTTACTCTTTTTGGGTGTTTATAATTTTCGCAGTACTAGAATTATGCTGCAGGAGCATCGCGAGACTAGGAATTTCTTAATATCCGATGAGCTTATTCAGGTGCTTAAATTTCAGGATATCACCTTGTCGGTTATTGAGGAAAAGTTTAACGATGAATTGGAAGCTGTTAGTAACGAAATTACACAGAAACATTTGGTGTCGCCAAGCCAGTTTAAGGGCGTAAACCTGAAAGAGCTAAGAAAAACCCTTGAGTTAGACCCCAGCTTATATGATATTTATATTATCGACACATCTGGTGTTGTTATAAACACAACTTTCGATAAGGATCTTGGGCTAAACTTCTTCTCCTTTGGCAAGGAGCATGAAATGTACATAAGGCATATTTTTCAGGATGGCGAATTTGTAAGCGAAAAGTTTACCATCGAGGGTAGCACTCGGCGACTTAAAAAATACACCTACCAACCCACGCTTTGCGGCGATTACATAGTTGAACTTGGGGTGTACTCTCCAATGGCCGATGAGGTTATTAACATTATAAAAAAGATGCTCGATGAGGCGGCGAGCAAGCATAATAATATTTTATCGGCAGAGCTGTTTATGAATGCCGACGATCCCTTCTCGCTTACAAAGACCGATGTAATTGAGGACGAGGAAAAGGATTTTCTTAAGCAGCGCTTTGTTATGAAAGATAGCGTTACCGTTGAGCGTAGAGAAAATAAGCGATTCCTTTCGTACCAATATATCTATACCCAATCCGACGATTCAGAACTTTACAAGGGGTCTGTAATACGGATAGTGTCCGACAGAACCGATGAGATTAGGGCCGAAGTTATTCGTTTGGTTATTTTCATCTTCATTTTTGCCATTGTGCTGTCGCTAATCATCGTTTTAATCTACAGAAAAACAAAGGTAATTACAAACCCAATAAAAAAGTTGGTTGAGCACGTTAACCGCGTCTCGTCTGGTAACCTTAGCGAAAGAGCTGATGTGATGGGCAGTATAGAGATTGTGACCCTTTCGCGACGTTTTAATAAGATGATTGCAGAGCTAGAGGATTTATACCGCGATTTGGAGCAGAAAGTGAAGGATAGAACCGCTGAGGTGGTTGCCCAAAAAGAGGAGCTTGAATGTCAGCGTGATTTACTTGCCGAGCAGCAAAAGCATATCATGGATAGCATCCAGTATTCTAAGCGTTTGCAAAATGCCATTCTGCCAACCCCGGAGTTTATACATGAACTATTTCCCGAGTCGTTCGTATTTTATCGCCCAAAAGATATTATTAGCGGCGATTTTTACTGGTTCCACCAGCATGGTAATAAGCGTTATTTCTCTGCAATAGACTGTACCGGTCATGGCGTGCCAGGGGCTTTAGTATCAATGGTTGGGCAAAACTGGCTTAACTATGCCGTTAAGGATTTACAGCTCGAAAAACCCGCAGAAATACTCGATGCGCTTAATGCAGGCGTAAAAACAACATTTAAGGAGAAAGATGACGATTCATCGGTGAAGGATGGAATGGACTTGGCGCTTTGCTGTGTCGATTACGATGCCATGACCCTCGAGTTTGCTGGTGCCTACAATCCGGCCCTAATTGTATCGGATGGTGAGTACACGCAAATTAAAGGCGATAAGTTTCCCATTGGTGCATTCTTTAAAGAGAAGAGCGGTAGTTTCACTAA
>CAZTFJ010000114.1:0-8263 GCA_964612255.1 uncultured Rikenellaceae bacterium
GGGAGAGTAGGTCGCCGCCATCCTTCAAAGCCCCGATTCGTTCGGGGCTTTTTTTATAACTCCAACCAATAAATTTGGTTGGAGTTTTTTTTGTTATACCTAGTTTAAATACTATCTTATTCAGATTTAATTAGTGGCATAAAGTTTGAAAAACAATGCAGGATAAAAGTCGAATATAGATAAATGGTGTAATACGTTTTCATACAAAATGATAGTGCTATTTACATCAACATACAAAATTTTCGTATGAATATATGGTCTTGTAGGTGAATAAAATCAGAATATTTGACAAATTTGTAACAAAATATTTTCGATTATGAGTCAAGATAGCAACAATTGTATTGAAGCAATATCAATGGATCAGATCTTTGAGATTGCAAATAAAGTAGTTTCTAGATATGTTTTTCGGTCTATTATACCCTTGCGAGAGAAAGAAGATGTTGTTATGTCCGTTGTAGAAAAATTTATTAAAGGTCGAACCAGGATAGAGGAATCGTTTGAGGGGAAAGCAAAGGCAACAACTTATATTATTGCTATACTAAATAGAATGTGTTGCGAAATTATTAGAAAAGAAAGTAAACATTGGTATTCTATTGAAGAGGGTGAGGGTGATAAACTTACTAATTCAAATGCTACACTACCAATTGAGACAGAAAAAAAATTCGCAATAAGTAATGAAATCCTAAGGTTTAATAATGCTATGTTGTTTTTTGATAAGGAATTAGCTAAAACGAAAGTGTTTTTAAAGTATTTATTCGAATTGCCTTGTGATTTGACAGAAATAGAGAGTTATGCAGGCATAAAAGCAAATCAGGTGAGGGTACTGTTGGATAGTGGAGACAATATTTCAAAAGGTAATAAGTTCAACACCTTATCTAAAGTTGTTAATTTTGTTGAAGGGAAAGATGTGAAAGGTGATGCAGTTAGAATGTGGCTTAATAAACAAATTGATACTATTCTAAATAGATTAAATAGAAATGGTGTTTCAAATCATAATAAGGAATCTTTAGCATTGTTACTAGAAATTCAAGAGTCGCAGAATTAATGTAATTGTATTGTTTTTTTGATTTTGAAAAATTTGATATAATAATTGAATGAGATGGAGCATTTAAGTACAGAGCAAATAGCTCAATGTGCAGACGCAATAGTATATGGGAAATATGGGGAACTCGATATTGATTTGAGAAATCATTTAGCAAACTGCGATGAGTGTGCTGCCGAAGTACTAAGCGTAACAGATATTGTTTTTGATTTTAACCTAGAAAAGAGTGATAAAGGGAAAGTACTGAATATGAAAAGATGGATTGCTGTGGTAAGTGGTGTAGCAGCAGCTATTACAGTTGTTTTTCTAGTAACTTCAGTTTTTTTAAACTCAAAATTTAAATCCGATTATATAGTATCAGACGACAGTATTAAAGTTAAATCTACTGAAATAACAAATAACGAGGTTAAGGTTGATGCAAGAGGAGATGTTGTTGAGAATAACCAAACAATTACTACTGCCGCAGATAAGAATGAAAATAACTCGTTGAGTAATGTTGAGCCTGAACCTGAACATAAAGTGAAGCAGAAAGTAAAAATAAAGTCTAAAACTCCCTCTGACCAACAGACTTCTTTTTCTGGATCATACGTGCCCGATCAGACTCTAGAAATTCTATTCGAAAATTTTACACAGGCCTATCGCGGGGCTGATATTGTAGTTTTATCAACAGGCATAACTCAAGTTCCTGAAAATGATTCTTTAAAATGGAGTAACCCTAATAAGGATGAACTTTATGTCGAATTTTTTGATAATAAAGGTACCAGATTCCTTACAACTACCGAATATTCATCGGGCATTAAACTTCCAGAATTAGAGGATGGGTTGTATTATTGGAAGTTAGTAAATCAGGATTTTGACTTACTTTTTGTGGGAAAAATTGTTGTAGAAAAGTAACTTAAACCATAATGTATTGGTATTTGTTCCTAGGTAGATGATTTAGTAATTGTTTCGTTATATATATCGTAGTTCTCTTCATCAAAGCATACAAATATTACCTCTTTTGGAAATTTGTTTTTCGACAGAAAGTGAGTTACGGTTTCAATTGCAATTTTTGAAGCAGCAATTTTTGGAAAACCATATACTCCTGTACTAATATTAGGGAAAGCAATACTGTTTAATTTGTATTTATTAGCAAGTTTTAAACTGTTTAGATATGCGTTTTGTAAAAGTTTTTCTTCATTTCTGTAGCCTCCATGCCAAACAGGTCCCACGGTGTGGATTACGTATGGGGCAAATAAATCATAGCCTTTGGTAATTCTGGCTTCACCAGTTGGGCACCCACCAATTTCTTTGCACTCTTCTAATAGCTTTGATCCAGCTGCTCTGTGTATGGCTCCATCTACTCCACCGCCCCCAAGTAAACTCTTGTTTGCTGCATTTACAACAGCATCTACCTTAAGGCTGGTTATATCTGCTTTTATAACTTTTATTAAACCTTTTTTTGATTTCATTTGTTTCAGTTGTTATTTGTATTATGTGATTTTTTGAACTAACTTTGATAATAACATAAATTTAAGAACAAATTTTTAAACAAAATCTTAATTACCATGAAAATTAAAACATTAAAATTATTTGCATTTGTACTACTTGGTAGTGCAGTAATGTTCACATCATGTGGTGAAGACCCTGAGACTTTTGATGCTCCCACTGTAAATTTTGATGAGGGAACTACAAAAGTGCTTGATGTTACCGATGTTAATCCCTATGAACTGAGCCTCAATGTAACCATTACAGCTCCAGGTACTATTGAAAGTGTTACATTAGAGCGCTCCAAACTGCTTGCCGATAATTTGGTTGGAGAGGTGTTTGCTTTTCAATTAGATGGCTACGCAGGTAAAACCGAAGCTACAATAGCAAAATCGGACAACATTAACCATGAGCAATTTTTTAATGGTGAAATAGATGAGATTGAGTATATGGTTGTTGTAACTGATAAGCAAGGCGAAATTTCATCTGCCACATTTACTGTTACAATGGGAGCATTTACCAAACTTGAGAATGTACAGAATGGTGAAATTTGGAAAATCCAGAATGCTGATGGTAATGGTAGCTGGAACCTTAAAGATGATGAGCCTGTATCGTCTGTAACAGGATCAGATGAGGATGCTGCCAAGAGATATATGATTAACGCTACCAGAGAGTCAACTCTTGATACTGAGAGTAATTTTGATGGTTCTTGGGGGTCTGATGCTGTTGAGTGGTATCGTGAATCTATTAACGATTACCACACTACCAATGGTAATGGAATCAAGTATGTTAAGGCTGAAAGTTTTAATTTTGATGTAGCAATTAAGGAAGTAGCGCTCAAAATTTTTAATGATGCTGGAGCCGAAGGACAACTTACTCTTGTAGAGACACCTGCTGTTAACGATATTTATATTGGTGTGCTTAATGAAGAGATTTATGTGCTAAAAATTACTGAGATTGATGCCACTGCTGAGCCTGGAGCCAAAGCGAATACAGGGGTGATGAAATTTACTTACAAAAAATAGTTTTCTCTGTTTTAGTATTAAAAAAAAGGCCGCTAAACCGCGGCCTTTTTTTGTATTTACTGTACATATCTATCTAATTTGAGCATTCAGTTCCTTGCCAAAAGCATTTATTAGGTTTTGCATTACCTTATCAATTTGCTTGTCGGTTAGGGTTTTGCTCTCGTCTTGCAGGGTAAACGAAACTGCGTACGATTTTTTCCCCTCGCCCAAATTTTCTCCCTTGTAAACATCAAAAAGGTTGATGTCTTTTATTAGCTTACGTTCTGTTTTTTTGCCCACCTCAACAATTTGCTCAAATGTTGTTGCATTGTCGATTAGAAGAGCTAAGTCGCGCCTTACTTCAGGATATTTAGAGATTTCGGTGAATTGAACCTTACCCTTTTTGGCTGCATTGAATAAGGGTTCCCATGCCAGCTCGGCATAGAATACATCCTGCTTAATTTCAAGGTTTTTACAAATCCTTTTCGATACTAACCCAATGTAGCCAATGGTTTTTGTATTCATTATAACGCTAAGCCCAAATTCGTATAAATCGGTTGGTGCTTCACTGAATTTAATGGCGTTGGCATCGATACCCAGCTTATAAATTATGTTTAAAACAGTAGATTTTAGGTGATAGAAAGTAGATTTTTCCTGCTTTTTTATCCAGCTTTCTTCGGTGTCGTCGCCTGTGAGCCATAGCGCTAGCCTTTGCTCTTCGCTGTATGCTTTAAGTACTGCTTCGGAATCCTCTTTGCTCTTGTTAAATGTATAGCAGTTACCCCATTCGTAAAGTTTTAGGTTGCCTTTTTTTCTGTTGATATTGTAGGTAATTGATTCTAATCCGCCGAACAGAAGCGTTTGTCTAAGACCGTTTAGGTCGGTGCTAAGCGGGTTAATAATCTCAACTGTATTGCTAGTGGGGAAGGTTTCCAGCTTATCGTAATAGGCCATCTTGGTTAGCGAATTGCACATAATTTCGTGCATACCAGTGCCGGTTAGCGTGTCGGAAATTAACTTGTTTACAAGATGCTTGTTAGGACGCTCGCCATGGGCTAAAGTGCTATTTACCTTAGTCGTAATTTCGATATTGTTGTACCCATAAATTCTCAGAATTTCTTCTACCACATCAGCTGGGCGTTGCACATCAACCCTATAGGGAGGAATACTTAAGGTAAGCAAATCGCCGTTATCGTTATCGATGTTAATATCAAGCCCTGTAAGAATCTTTTCAATGGTATCTTTGGGTATGTCTTTACCTATAAGCTTGTTGGCATAGTCGATGCTTAGCTCAACCGTGAAGTTTTCAACTGGGTTGGGATATATATCCACAATCTCAGAAGATATTTCGCCACCAGTAACCTCTTTAATTAGCGTTGCTGCTCTTTTTAAAGCCCAAATAGTGATGTTGGGGTCGGCACCTCGCTCGTAGCGGAACGAGGCATCGGTGCTAAGGCCATGGCGTTTGGCGGTTTTCCGAATCCACACGGGGTTAAAGTATGCGCTTTCAATAAATATGTTTTTGGTGCTCTCGGTAACGCCCGATTTATTACCCCCCAAAACTCCTGCAATACACATTCCTTCTGTGGTATTACAAATCATTAGGTCTTCGTTGGTTAGCTTTCGCTCAATATCGTCAAGGGTGGTAAAACTGGTGTTGTTTGGTAGCGTTCCAACAATTACCTTATTGCCGTCAATTTTATCGGCATCAAAAGCATGGAGAGGCTGTCCAACCTCATGCAGCACAAAGTTGGTAATATCTACCACGTTGTTTATTGGGCTTAGCCCAATGGACCGCAAGCGATTTTGCAACCATTCGGGCGATGGGCCAACCTTCACATGGCTAATAGTTATGCCACAGTACCGAGGGCAGGCATCGGTATTTTTTACTTCAACGGGGATGTTTAGGTTGTTGTTGTCTATTTTAAAACTTTCTACAGAAGGCTTGTTGGCTTTGGTTGGTGAGGTTTGATTTAGGTATGCAGCCAAATCGCGGGCAACGCCAAAATGCGACGCAGCATCTATACGGTTGGGAGTTAGACCAATTTCGAACTGGTAATCATCTTCGAGTTTAAAATAGCTGTAGGCTGGAGTGCCAATTGGCGCATCGGAGGGCAGTACCATAATACCATCATGCGAGGTTCCTAGTCCCAGCTCATCCTCGGCACAAATCATTCCTTCCGATAGTTTGCCCCTGATTTTAGTTTTCTTTAGTGTTAGCTCGTTATCGTTAAAATACAGCGTGGTGCCAATGGTTGCTACGGGCACTTTTTGACCTGCGGCCACATTGGGCGCTCCGCAAACAATATTAAGGGGTTCTGGTGTGCCTATGTTTACGGTGGTTACGCTAAGTTTATCGGCATCGGGATGTTTTTCGCAAGTGAGAACCTCACCAATAATCACACCCTTTAAACCACCCTTAACCGCCTCTACTTTCTCGAGCGACTCAACTTCAAGTCCTATGTCGGTAAGTATGCCCGACATTTCCTCGGGAGAAAGGTTTACGTTGATATACTCTTTTAACCAGCTGTACGAAATTTTCATTGAAACTGAAATTATTTGTGGATTAACAAAATTTTGCTTGCAGCTCACAAATGTATGAAAAAAATGGCTTTATCGTTAATGCCTAGGCTATTTGTTTGGTGTAGTTCAAGTGACTTGTAATTGATTAGTACTTGATTCTTTATTATCACTTCTAAAATCCTGTTAATAACATTGGCACTTTACCTGTTAAACGAGAAAAATTCTGTTTGATGTTTAATTATCAGATAGATAGGTGTGTGATTGGCAATGTTCGTTTAATTTTTGTAACTTGGATATTTTAATTGAGTTGACCTTAACAAAACTTGATTTATTGAATCGTAGCCTAATGAGATTTTAGGTTACACTAAATACCAAAATCATGAAAACAATATATGAGTTTGAAGTTTTTTTCTATAAGGATATTCAACCAATTCTTAAAAAATTAGATTCAAGAAGGAGAGGGATTGTTGGCAGATGGGCCGCTTTAGTATTTCTAGTCCTGTGGCTTTTATTCATTGCCTATGTTGTGATATTCCATACAAGTACAATAGAGACAAGTAAACCCATTGAGTACTATATCCCAACCGGAATTCTTATTGTCTTTCTGGGTTTTTTAGTTGGTTCGCGATTTGCCAGTGACAAAACATTCCGATTAGATTTTAAGCGGGTAGTAATTGAACCAATCATTCAATTCATCAATCCTAATCTAAGCTATTCACCTCAGGATTCAGTTAGCAATGAGAGTTTTAACCATTCACGCTTGTCGTTGTATATCTCTAATAGGCATGAGGGTGAGGATTTGGTAGAGGGCCAAATTGGAAACGCTCTGGTTAAACTCTCGGAGGATAATTTTATGCATGTAATCCATAGGCGTACTGCTAAGAGAAAAGAGACTGTTCATAGTTTGTTTAGGGGGCTTTTCTTTGTGGCCGATTTTGGCATAAAATTTCAAAAAGCAACTATTATTATTCCCCGCAAAGGGCGCCAAAAAGTAGGTGTATTAAAACCCCACCGTGAACATACTGAGCAACTTTTTGAGACAAATCACCCTGATTTTAACCAAGAGTTTAGTGTATATACCGAAGATCCTGCAGAGGCCGAATTGTTATTAACCAATTCGTTTTTGCAGCGAATAATCGATTTGAAGCAAAAACAGTCAGGGAATATTTCCCTCTCGTTTGTCGATTCGTTCCTGTTTATTGCCCTTGAAAAGAATGTGAATTTATTGGAACCACCTTTATTTAAAAAACTCACAGGCCTGGAGGTTGTAAAACCCTACTTTGAGCAGGTTCAGCTTATGGTGTCACTTATCGATGAGTTAAATCCAAGCCGATGATTAAAGACGTTGAAAACTATTTGCAATACATAGTCCTATGTGATTTACACCTTAAATAATGCTTAATTTGCCATGAATAAAACAGCTGGGGAATTTGAATTGTATTTTCAAAAAAATATTCGGCCAAATATTCTGTTGCTAGAGTATCGAAGGAAAAGAATTGTATTCAGAAGATTTTTGATAACCCTTATGGTGCTTGCTCTTATATCACTAGCCTATATCGCAATATACGTTAGGGGCTATGTAGAGGTGAAAGATTCATTTGGTGCACTTTTCCTTACCAGCTTAGTTTTTATTGTAATTGGGGCGGTTATAGGTAAAGTGTTAGCTGGTGATAAAAAATTCAGAAACGATTTCAAAAAGGGCTACATTGAACCCATTGTTAGGTTTGTAAACCCAGAGTTTAACTATTATCCCGACAAATTTATTGGTGAGGATAAGTTTAATTATTCCCGACTGTTTAAGCATTACCCAAACCGGTATCTGGCTAGCGATTTAGTTGAAGGCAAAATTGGTAACGCTAAGGTTCAGTTCTCTGAGGTAAAAGCCTTTTACGTGTTGAATCCCAATGCCCCGAAAAAGAATGAGCGAAAACAGAAAATCTTTTCGGGTCTTTTTTTTGTTGCCGATTTTGGCACTACCATTCAGAAATCGACGCTAGTGGTTCCTCGGAGCGATTTACAGGATGTTTTTTCAATAGACTCTCATAGGGAACGAACCGAACAGCTGGTTGAGATTGATTACCCTGAGTTTAGCGAATACTTTACCGTATATAGTGAGGATGTGAACGAGGCCAATTTGCTGTTAACCCGAGATTTCTAGCAGCGCATTCTTGCTCTCAGAACAAACCATTTGGGCAGAATTTCAATCTCGTTTGTTGAGTCTTGTCTA
>CAZTFJ010000115.1:0-8242 GCA_964612255.1 uncultured Rikenellaceae bacterium
AGGGTAAAGGCCGTGAAAAAGAACGTGGATAAGCATGATGATCATATGGATGGATATCAGGAGTTTGGTCATTCTAACGATTGCCACGACGACCATACCGATAATCGAACTCACCGCGACCACCATACCGACGATCCTGGAATAGGAATAAAATTCCCTGAAAAACCAGCAAATACCTCTGGCGAAGCCACAGATTTTTAGGAGGTATTGGTTTGCAATTTTCTAAGGATATACGTACTCAGTTCATGCTCATTCCTTCGCTGGCTTGCCAAGCCGAGTGCAGGTATTGCTTTGGCCCTCACAAGGGCAAAACTATGACATCCGATATGCTTTTGCATACCCTGCACTATATGGCTGCTATTCATGCAGAGCGGGGACAGGGTAGCACTTTTCGGTTAACTTTTCATGGTGGGGAGCCACTTCTGGCTGGTTACCGTTTTTTCGACCAGGCTTTGGAAACTATTCACAAACTTTTTAACGATACTGGCTATGAGTTGGCTATACAGTCGAATCTGTGGGGGTTAACCGAGGAGTTGTGTGAACTTTTTGCCCGTTACAGGGTAAGCGTGGGAACCAGCATCGATGGCCCCCAAGATATTACTGCCAAGCAACGGGGTGATGGATATTTTGAGCAGACCATGGCAGGTGTTCGTTTGCTACGAAAGTTCAATGTTCCCATAGGTTGCATTGCCACTTTCACCAAGCAAAGCCTCAACAGATACCCCGAGGTGTACCATTTTTTTCGCTCGCAACGGTTGGGAACAGCCCTTCATGCCTGTTTACCCGTTCTGGGAGGTAAGCCCTCTGGGTTTGAACTAACTCCGCAAGAACATACACAACTTTTCAGCACAGTTCTAGAACATTATATCGATAATCGAAAAGATATTCGTATTAGTACTATCGATGCTATGGCGCAATCGCTGGTAACGCGCAAAGCCGATATCTGTACTTTTAAGGAGTGTGTTGGGATGTTCATAGCCATCGATCCGCACGGGTATATTTATCCCTGTCAGCGTTTCTGTGGAAACCCCGATTATGCATTGGGGCATATTAGCAATAATCCCACTTTTAATGAGCTGATGAAGTCTGATTTTGCGCAGCAATTGCTTATCCGTGAAAAAAGAATGCGTGAGGTTTGCGAAAGCTGCAAGCATATTGCATACTGCAACGGTGGTTGCCCATACAATTATATGGCTCAGGCTAGCGACGATATTCGAGATCCTTACTGCACTTCATACAAAAGTTTTTTCGATTCAGTCAAGGCCAAACTGGCTGAAGAGATAGCATCAAAAGAAAACCTTGAGGCTATTGCCGTTAACCCCGAAGGCGATAGCTTAAACTATATGCTCAAGAAGGGGCGGTTGATTGAGATAGTTCGTAAGGGGCCTCATCCAAGCGAAATGGCCAGGAATGCGAGAAGAATTGTTGCTGCCGTAGAGTTAGCTCGTAACAAAAGCATAGGCGAGGCTGCAAAACGACTAGTCGAAATTGGTGTTTCAGCTACTCTTAAATCTGCCGAAGAATCGCTATCGATTTTGCAAAATAGTTTAAGGCCAGGATATTCACATCTCAATAATTTGTACGTTCATGTAACGTTTAGGTGTAACCTTAGCTGTTCTCATTGCTATGCCAACGCTTCGGTTGCGGATTTAAGCAACGATATGTCTGTTTCACAAATCCTACTTTTGGCAAGTGAGGCTGAGGAGGTGGGATTTCGTCAGATTGTTTTTACTGGCGGAGAGCCAAGCGTTCATTCGGGATTTTTTTCTCTTTGTAAAGGTTTGCAGAATATGCCTAGGCCAGAGCGGAAAGTGAATTTTGTGCTACGCACAAACCTTTATGGCTCATTCACCGATGCTGAGTTGCACCTAATGCTCGTTGCGTTCGATCAGGTTGTTGTTAGCGTTGATGGGGATGAGGCCTACCATAACAGAAGGAGGGGTGCCAATACTTATGCAAGCACTGTAAATAATCTTAAAAGGTTAACCAGTGTGCAGGGAGCCAATAAAATTAATTGTCAAGTTTCTGTGGCTGCGGTGCTTCCCAAGAAGTTGATAAATGGGGAAGAGGGAGAGAGTGTTAAACAGTTGGCTAGGAGTGTAGGTGTAAAAAGGGTTCGGTTTAGGCCTTTGCTGCCCATAGGTAGAGCAAGGGAAATGGATGAGATGCCAGAATCGGAGGCGCTGGGAGACTACCTTAGCGGGCAATCTTTTTTAGCCAATGGGTTTAAACCCATTTCCACTTGTGGTATTGGGCAGAATCTTTACATTGAGCCATCGGGCAACGCTTTTCCATGCTATGCATACCATGGCCAGAATTCGTTTATTGGGAATGTGCTTGAGCAGGGTTTGCAAGAGGTTTTAAAAGGTAAAGGCTTTGCAAACCTTCAGCAGGTAAATGTCGATAGCAATACTTTGTGTAAAACTTGCGAGGTTAAGTACTTATGTGGCGGTGCGTGCAGGGCGTGGGGGAAAGGTGAGGTTGAGTTGAATTCACCTCCCAGCGAATGCAAAGGGTTAAAAGAGAGAGCCTATAAACTATTACGTGCAGCACAGGAATATCTTGCTGAGACCTAGCGAGAAAAGTTTTTGTTGCCCCATAAAAACAGTAATGGGAACCATTCAGCGCGAACAGCTCCCATTCACTAGCCGAAACCGAGGTTTCATTTAGTGCCAGACTACGGTTATTCCGACCGGCATACAGCGAATATCTGTCGATATTCATTCTGTAACCCTTCGCTTTCCCAACCCTGCCGGTTAGAGCAGAATTTTCGAGCGGTCCTTTCGGTTACTCCAAAGAGTAGCCTTCCTGGACAAAGTGTCGTTTGAAAAACCTGCTGATGTTGGTTGTGCCTATTGGTTTGCTCATCATGTGCTTCCCCTTGCGGTTCCACTTACTTTCTGGGTAAACCGTTTTGTTGGCGCTTCCTTTTTCAGCGGCAATCCTTACCGTCATTCATTTGAATGGGGTTAGGATTCAGCAATTCATCTTTCGAGCTAAGGCTCTCTTGTCATGCTGTTTTCGACTCAACTTGCTTTAGAACGCTAGGCGATCTTGGCTTTGTTGACCATTCCCAATTGTGCTAACCTTTTGGGTTTGGACTTTGGCTCTGGGGTAAGCAAGTTTTTCAACCTGTGCGAAGCGATAAATCTACACCTAAGTAACTTTTACCATCTTCCTTACCTTTCTGAGCAGCCTTTTATCTCTCGTCTGGTAGTACAAATATATAGCTCAAAACATGCAAAAGTCAAGTCTTTTTTGTTTTTCTAGTTAACAACGAGTCAACATAAGTAGCTAACAATTGTTGATAATTCATAAAGATATATGCTACTGGGTTTTATATCGTTTAAGGTGTGTTAAAAACCGGTTTGTTAACAGATTAAACATTATGCGCCTTCAAGTTAGTATCTTTTTACGGAGCCTAGCCCAGAAACATTTGCCCTAACCGATGGGGTTCCTGTATAGCGAATAGACCCAATTCCCGAAACGGAAGCGTCGAGCTGCTCGATAACAAGTACGTTTATTTTGCCCACTCCGCTATTGTTTACGTCTGCGTTAATGGCTTCAAATTTTGTGGCATCAATATTACCTACACCGCTTACATTCACTTCTAAACTTTTTGTTGACCCAAGCAGTTCCATATTACAAACGCCACTACAGTTTAGTTCAAAGTTTTCCGATTTTAGGCTCATATCAATATTTCCCACTCCCGATACAGACATTTTTAGCGATGGTATTTGCAGCGTTTCAACGGTTCTCATATCTACCGCTCCACCTATGTTAAGCCTTTTTAAATCATCAATCTCAATTTTCACTACAACTTTATCGCGGAATTTCCAGTCGCGTTCGCTTCTTAAGGTGGCTTTACCGCTCGAAATTTTGGTTTCTATCTCGTTTAAAAGGTGTTCCTCGCCAAGAATTTCAATGTTTGGCTTATTGCCTTGTACTACTACCAGTTGGCAAGCAATGTTTATGCTTATGGTTTCAACATTTGGTATTTCAAAATACCTTTTGCCTTCTTGTTGTTCTGCACAAGCAGTAAGATGCATTGAGGTTAGAAACACGGTAATAATTAAGAACATTTTTGTTTTCATAATTTTGCTGTTTTATGGTTTGTAATTCTATTCGTATTTTAATGCATTGATAGGATTCTGCTTAGCGGCCTTGTATGTGATTGAACCTATTGATAAAATGGTAAGGAATAGTCCTGCAAGGGCAGTAGCTATAAATACCCAAGGCGAAATATTTATCCGATAGGCAAAATTATTGAGCCAGTCGTTGGCTAAATAGTAAGCCGCTGGCCAGGCAATAATTATGGCAAAGGTTACAAGCCTTATAAAACTCCACCATATTAGCAGTAACAGTGAAATAATGCTTGACCCTAAAACCTTCCGAATGCCAATTTCTTTAATTCTTGTACTTGTAGATTGTGCCGCAAGGCCAACTAACCCAAGGCAAGCAATAAATATTGCTATAATGGTTAGCATGGTAAATCCCTTTGACATTCCTTGCTCCGATGCGTAAAGGCTATTGTAATTATCTGAAACAAATTCGAAGTTAAATTCATTCTCGCCAGTAATTTCAGTCCACTTTTGCTTAATGGCATCAATGGTTTTAGGATGATTGCCTGGAGTCATTCTGGCTATTAGCATATTGGCAATGCCATCTTCCTGCTGAATAATAAGTGGTTTTATGGCTGTATGCATCGACTCGTAGTGAAAATCTTTTATAACCCCTACCACTGTGAGTGGGTTTTCATCTAAGGTTTTCCAAATTCGTTTACCTATGGGGTCGTCCCAATTCATTCGTTTAGCTAAGGTTTCATTAACCAGAACGGCTGCACTATCGCCAGGTAGCGAGCAGTTTAACTCTCGGCCTTTAATTAGCTCAATGCCCAAACTTTTGGCAAAGTCGCAATCGCCTCTAAGCCTAGGAATAAGTATAGTTGCATTATTCTCTGATCCCTCAGGAATAAAGTTGCTTGCGCTGAAATTGTGCGGGGGATTGCTAGAGGTTATTGATATTGCTTTTACGCCTTCTATGTTTGCCAGTTCCTGCTTGATTACATTAAGACTTATGTGATTGCCTAAATTACGAGTGTTAATAACAATTGTGTTTTCTTTGTCGAACCCTAATGCATTTTGCATTAAGAACTGCCGTTGCTGGTACACAATTGTTGTAACTATTATAAGCGCAAGGCCTGCGGCAAACTGTGAAACAATAAGTATGTTCCTAAACCGGTTACTTGAGTTCTGCGATTTGTTTCCTTTTCTAATAACGCTAATGGGCTTGTATGTGCTTAGCACAAAGGCAGGGTATATTCCGGCAATTATTCCCAGCACTAAAGAGAAACCCAGGAATAGTAGGGTTACACTAAAATCGCTTATAAAACCAAAGGTTAATGGGTAGCCGGTAAGTCTGCCAAATGGTCCAACACCTATTTCTGTAATGGGTAGCGCTATTGCAAATGCTACTAACGAGAGAATTATCGACTCTGTTAAAAACTGCAGAATGATGAATGATTTTGGACTGCCGCTAATTTTGCGCATCCCTATTTCATGGGCTCTTCGGTTTGCAAGGGCTACGCTTAGGTTGGTATAGTTTACTGCTGCTAGTATAACCACAATAATCGATACAGCAATTAGTGCCAATATATGGCTTATGCTACCCCCACCTGAATCGCCTATTCGGTTAGAGTATAGCCTAATTTTCTCAATTGGCATAAGCGTAAAGTCCGATTTCCACCCCATTTGTTCTCTAATTTCAAGGGTTTTCTCTTTCATTAGCTCATTTAGTTTATGCTCCAACTCCAGGGCGTTGGTCTGTTTTTTTAGCTTGATGTAGGTAAATAAACTGCTGTCGTACCACGAATCAAGTGGTGCCGTGGTATGTTTTTCGAGGCTAACCAGGGCGTCGGCTTTTAGATGTGAATTTGTGGGGATATTGCTATATACTGCCGTTACAATTACAGGTGTGTTCCCGTTGTATGTTAACCTTTGTCCAAGAGGGTTGGTGTTACCAAATATTTTTTCGGCAGTGGCCTTGCTAAGGGCAATGCATTCTGCAGATTGTAATGGATTTACTTTATCTCCCATCAAAATCTCAATGCCAAAAACGCTGAAGAATGACGTGTCGGTTTGTACAATCCTTTCTGTTTCAAATTCTTTGTCGTTGTACTTCAGACTGCTGTTGCCCATTTCCATTCTTACGCTGTATTCTATCTCGGGAAAAATTGAGGGCAAAGTAGGAGCCATGGCGCAGGGTGTTACAGCTACATCCATATGCTGATCCGAAACAAACATATCTTGGTTTATTCTATAGATGAGTTGGTAGTCCCTTATCGTTTTTTCGAAACTAAATTCCGTATTAACTTTTAAAATGGCTAGCATCGAAATGCTTATTGCCAGGGTTAACCCAAGCATGTTGAGTAAAGTATAACCCTTGTTGCGCCTAAGGTTGCGAAGAGAAACGATAAGGATATTTTTAAGCATGGTGGTTGTATAATGTTTAGTAGATATTAATTCTGTTGGTTAGGGGAGCGATGGATTTTTAAAGGTAAAAAAAATCCATCGCTTTTTATGTTGATTGTAACGGAGACCTATACTGCATCTGCAAGAACTTCTGTTACCTGTGGGCGACGCGATATGTGTTTCTCGCTCACTACTTGACCGTCGAGAAGGTTAATGATTCGGTGCGCATACTCCGCATCGCTTTGCGAGTGTGTAACCATAACTATGGTGGTGCCTTCGCGGTTTAGCTCGCCCAGTAAGTTCATCACCTCTTTACCGTTGTTCGAGTCGAGATTACCGGTTGGCTCATCGGCCAAAATAACTTTTGGGTTTGAAACAACTGCGCGGGCAATGGCAACCCTTTGCTGCTGACCACCCGATAGCTGTTGAGGGAAATGGTTCTTACGGTGCGAAATGCCCATCCGTTCAAGGGCTCGTTCGGTCATCTCTTTTCGCTGAGCAGGTGGAACTTTCTGGTAAACCAGTGGTAGCTCCACGTTTTGATAAACCGTTAACTCATCAATTAGATTAAAGCTTTGGAAAACAAATCCAATGTTCGATTTGCGTAAGGTTGTACGATGACGCTCACGAAAATCGGTCACATCAATTCCGTTAAACACAAATTTTCCACCGCTCGGGTTATCAAGTAGCCCTAAAATATTAAGTAGAGTCGATTTGCCGCATCCGGAGGGCCCCATAATGGCAACAAACTCGCCATCTTTTACTTCAATGGAGATGTTGTTAATAGCTGTGGTTTCTACCTCCTCGGTACGGAATACTTTCATTAAATTTTCAATCTGTATCATGGCTTTAGTTTAAATTGATTTCTAATGCCACAGGTAAATCACATTGCGTGCCACAGAGGTTAATGGCCAATAATACAGGCTAATACGGTGTATTGCTGTCTGTTTTGTTCAGTTTACATACACTGTTGATTGTATGAAAAAGTACACCTGTGTTCGATAACGAACGTTTATTGAGGTAGGTTCTTTAAATTTTTGAAATAAAAAGCCCGACTGTTTTTCCAGCCGGGCTTAAGGAGTAATTTTTAGTATTACCTAGGGAGCTTAATTTCGTTTTCTTGCTTGGGTAGGGCTACTTCACCTAAGATGGCAATCTTTTTTATATTTCCATTGCCAGCATTCGATTTTACTGTAATGGTTCTACTTATTCTGTGTGGATTTGGGTTTACCCTAAAGTAAATTTTAATAATGCCTTTTTGCCCTGGAACAATTGGTTGCTTTGGCCAATCCATAATTCTGGTTCCACAGCAACCAGTAACTTGGTTTAAAATTAGGGGGATTGCTCCATCGTTATGAACTTCAATATCAATTTTCCCTGTGTCGTCGCTCACATCATCAACAGCAACAGTACCAATGTTAACTTCGGTAGGATTAAAACGCAAAAAGGCGTTGTTTTTCTTTATCTCTTCGTCGGTAGGTTGCTGTGCAAAAACGCTTGTGCTAGTTAAAATGCTAAAAATTAAAACTGAAATAATTTTCATAATCTTGCCTTAGTTTTGTTATAACCTTTATACTTGCAATATTAGCTAATTGTTCTTTTGTACAGTGTAAATTTAGCTAAAATTATGCCAATGCTTACGGTACTATGCTTCTGGGTATGTTGCCTGGAAGACGAGCTAGGGTTTGGTAATTTAGCTGGTTGCTCATTTCGCTAAACGATGCAATGCTAATATTCATCCTTTTCTGTTTGCCAACTAAAACCACCTCGTC
>CAZTFJ010000116.1:0-8198 GCA_964612255.1 uncultured Rikenellaceae bacterium
GGTATTGAGCAACGAGCAAACCACACGCTACCTCGATGGCAAAACACCCAAGAAAATAATTGTGGTGCCTAACAAAATTGTAAACATTGTAATTTAGGGCATAGTATCATAAAAAAAACGGAAGGCGCAATGCCTTCCGTTTTTTTTGGTATGCTTATCTATTCCTCGGCTAGCGCATCGTCGAGTCGGTATTGAGCCACCTTAGACTTGTACTCCGCATCTTTAAGCTTTTGCTTATACTTTTTAAGGTTAGCCTTACCCTTAGTAATCATTTTATTTGCAGATTTATAATCTTTTTCACTAGTCTTTAACTTAGTTTTCAAATCTTTAAGTTCCACCTTATAATCCGCAGTTAGCTTCTTTAGCTCGGCCTTAGCCTCATCGCGCTCGTCACTATCCTTCGATTTGGCTCGCTTCTCAAACTTCTTTTTATCCTTATTGTATGCTTTGGTAATAGCTTTCTGCTGCTTTGCAAAAGCTTTCATTTCGGCTTTTGATGTTTTTTTAAGACTATTCCCCTCCGATATCATCGTTTGGCTTTCGGCAATTGCATCTTGTACCTGCTTAACCTTTTCAAGGGACTGGTCGTATTTATCCTGATAACGGGTTACCTTATCAACCTCCTGTGCAACAACAACATTTACAGTTAGCGCCAATATGGCAAGGGTTACGTATATCTTTTTCATTGGGTTGGTCTTGTGGTTAAAACTGCGTAAGCATTACAGCAAACATAAAGATTTTTGCTGTTAGTTAATACTTTTCCATATCGATTTATTTATACAAAATTTTAAGCGCAAAAGTTTCGGTACGTAATCATTTTTACTAACTTTAGTGAACCAACCCTCAGATTATGGAAAATATTATCATACTTCCCACACACGACACCCCCTTTGTTTTGGGCAACGCATCCAAAGGAGAACTTTGCATAATAGGCAAATCAAATCCATACCAAATTGCCGATATGGCTAAGCCACTAGAGGAGTGGATTAACCATTACTTTGAAGTGTCGCAACAAACGCTAAAATTTCATGTAGATTTAGGATACTACGATACGCCCTCATCGCTTACGCTCACCGGAATTTTCTCGATGCTTAACAGGCTACAGGGTGAAAAGCAATCGGAAGTTTACTGGTACTACTATAAAGGTGACGATGATATGATGGAAAACGGTGAAGACTACACCGACATGTCGAAATTCCCGTTTGCACTTATAGAAAATGAGAAGCCAATAACAGTAAATATAAAAAAAACCGATATTTCGCCTTTGGTTTACCTCGACGATACTGGCGATTTCATTATCCATGGCGAAAGCAATACCGATGACCCTCTGCTTTTTTACCGCCCCATTATCAGATGGCTTTCCGAGGAACTTATTGTACCCACTTTGCGTAAAATCTCACTTGAGATATACCTACATTCCATTTCATCAACCAACATCCCATTTGTACAGGCAATTATTCATTTGGTTGAAGCGCTTCACCTAAAAGGGCTAAAAACCTCTATACAATGGGGTTACGCCAACAGCGATATGGAAACTTTGGGAACCCAATGCCTATCTAACCTTAAAAGCCATTTTGCCTTTAAAAATTTAGGTTGATTTTATTAACAGGATATTGGCAATATCACCATTAATAGAAATCGGATAAGTCGAGCCCCTCGATGGAGTATATAGATTCGGGTAAAAACGATATGCTATTTGCTGGGTAGTGGGATTTTGTATTGCGACTAGCATAGCTCGGTGGCTTATGATTTCCAATGGCAAGGCTTTGTAAATTTTGCAGCTCACCAATTTGCTCAGGAAGCTCCGTTAGCGCATTCGACATTAAGTCCAACTCCTTAAGATTATGTAAATGAATAATCTCATCAGGTAAGCAGGTAATAGCATTCATCCTTAAATCGAACTTATCAACCGTTTCCGGATCCATTCGGTATGGGTTATAGTTACCCAAATCGAGAACTTCAAGATTTTTTAACTTACCAATCTCCTTTGGGATGCTAGTCAAGCCATTAGACCTAAGTAACAGCACCTTTAGACTTTTCAACTCACCAATTTCTGGTGCGGGCAATCGAGCACCTCGTGATGTTGAAGTTCTGAAATTTGCTTGGGTAAACTATCAATATAGTTGTTTCTGAAATCTAGCACCCTAAGCTGCTTTAGCGAGCAAACGGAACTTGGGAAATGGCTCAAATCATTTTGAGCAATGTATAGCTCTTCCAAATTTTGCAACCTGGCTATACCCTCATCTATACTACATATGGTATTATTATCAAACGATACCTCCCACCAGTACTCCTCGTTAAGGTATATATTCGTATCGTTAACAATGTTATCGGAACTTAAATCCAGTACCCTTAAGTTGCTTAAATCGAAAACCTCCTTTGGAATTGAGGATAAACGGTATTTCCGCAAATCTAAAATATCACTTTCGGCCTCTCTCGCACTATTAATTCGGGCCAAAATAAAATCACGTAAACTCATAGCTAACTATTTAAAAATGTTTTTAGTAAGCCTATTTGCTAATGAGGCGAACTGCTTAAAAAGCAAATAAAAAAATTGCTTAGTAGATCAAAAATACTACATTTGGATTTGAGTTCCTAAACGGGATATATTTTGCACACAATTTCACTATCAACCATAACAGAGCTTGCAACCAAGGTAGGTTTCGATGCCTGTGGTGTGTGCCAAGCAGAAGCGCTAATTGCTGAAAAAAAGGTGTTAGCAAGTTGGCTCGAACAAGGTATGCATGGCGAAATGACCTATATGGAGCGCAATATCGAAAAGAGAGTCAACCCAACGCTACTGGTTTCCGGTGTTAAATCTGTTGTTACTGTATTACTTAACTACTATCCGGGGAATCCCACCATTGCTACCCAACCACCAAAAATTTCGCGATATGCCCTAAGCACCGATTACCATACAGTTATTAAACAAAAATTGTGGACAATGCTAGATTTGCTCCGTAAGCAGTATGGTACAATTAATGGTAGGGCATTTGTTGATTCGGCGCCTGTACTTGAACGAACCTGGGCACAGCGTGCCGGTTTGGGCTGGATTGGTAAGAATGGATTACTTATAAACCCAACGCTAGGCACCTACACATTTATTGGAGAACTTATTGTTGATGCTGATATTGAACCATCAACTACACCTACACCAAACCGTTGCGGCACCTGCACTCGTTGCATTGATGCTTGCCCCACCGGGGCAATTGTAGAGCCGGGAGTGGTAGATGCCCGTAAGTGCATATCGTACCTTACCATTGAGAAAAAATCTTCACTAACTGAGCAAGAGAAGCAAAGCCTAAATGGCTGGTGCTTTGGCTGCGATACCTGTCAGGAGGTTTGTCCGTGGAACGGAAAGCTGGCAACAAAAAAAATGGATGGTTACACCGACATAGACCCCAGAACCCTTATTAATTTAAACGAGGCAGATTACAAACGTATGTTTGCCTCAACACCAATAATTAGAGCTAATTACAACCATTTTATGCATAATGTAAGGCAATCAAGCAATTTTTAAACCATCATAAACTATATACCATGGAGCCTAAAAAAATATCTTTACAATTACAGTCGGGCAAAAATATATTTGCCTGGTATGTAAACCCTGCTTGCACTCCGCGAGCAATAATATGCCTTTGCCACGGATGGGGAGAACATTCCTTACGCTATATCGACTGGGCTACCCAGTTTGTGCAAAACGAATATGCTTTTATTGCATGGGATCACTACGGACATGGCCAGTCTGAAGGTAAACGAGGACATATCCCAAATTATAACGTTTTTATGGAAGAAATTAACTTGGTTATAAAAAAAGCCAACCAGCTCTTCCCTGGAACACCTCTAGTGCTTTACGGCCACAGTATGGGTGGCAATATTGCCATTAATTTTGCACTTAAGCAAAGCGTTCATATAAACTTGCTAATTGCCACATCTCCTTGGATTGAACTGAAGAATGAACCATCAAAGTTAATGAAAGGAATAGTTAGTATTCTTAACAGGGTTGCACCAGCACTGCAACTTAAAGCACCACTTAATGCTGAAGGGATTTGCCATGTGAAGGAGGAGGTTAAAAATTACAAAACAGATCCCCTTAACCATGGAAAAATTACACCACGTTTACTAACCGAAATATCGAATGCTGGTAAGTACGCCCTAAAGCACATTAGCGAATTTAGCAAACCATTCTTGTTGCTGCACGGCGATGCCGACCCAATTACATCTTACAAAGCCTCGGTTGAACTTTTATCGAAATGTAAAACTTGTAGCTTTGTGCCATTTTCCGATATGTATCACGAGCTACACAACGAAACCGTAAAAAGTGAAGTGTTTAACGTGATAAAACAGTGGTTAGCTGGTAATATTGAGGACTAATAATGAAAGGGAAAGTATTATGAGAATAAGACTTAAACGTCCCAAAAGTAAAAATTACGACGAGAGCAAATACAAAATATTTATTAATGGTGAGAAAGTAGCCATACTTAAAGAAAGTCAATTGTTTGAACTGGAGATAAGCAATCCAAGCATAACTCTTGAGGCTAAACTTAATTGGACCGGAAGCAAAAAGCTAAACTTGCAGGTTTCCGATGGCGATACTATTGAATTTTTGCCAAATTCATTATTCTCTAAAGCAGGATTGATACTACCAGGTTTAATGGTAGTTCTTTGGTCGCTAATAAATAGTTTTAATGCTCTTTGGATAAAATGGCTACTGGGTATTTTGCTTTTGCTAGTTATAGCCACCTTAATGTACATATTAGTTTTAGCACATCGTAAGTGGATAAAAGTTATTCATATTAAGCATTAAATAATATATATTGCTTTTCTATTTGTGCATTATAACACATTGCTGCTCTATGAAGAGTAAATTCAGAACAAAGGTTGATGTAAAACAATTTCCATTTAGCATTGGTTACAACACCCCAACGCTTATGCTGGGGTCATGCTTTACCAACAATATTGGGGAATTACTAGTAGAACGCAAATTTCCTGTTATTGTAAATCCCTTTGGGGTGGTTTACAATCCCACATCGGTTGCGCTGGTGCTTAACAGAATTATCAATGGTTCTGCTTACACGGAAGACGATTTGATAAACCACAACGGACTTTGGCTAAGCTTGCATCATCACTCCAGTTTTTCGGATGCGAGCAAAGAGTTGTGCCTCAAGAAAATTAATGGTGAGCTAGCAAAGGCTCACCAATTTATGGCCAAATCCCAGCGAATAATTCTAACCCTTGGCACGGCCAGAATCTACAATTACAAAAAAACGAGACTTCCAGTTGCCAACTGTCATAAAATTCCAGCAAACGAGTTTACAAGACATTTGTTAAGCGTTGACGAGATTGTAAACGAATGGAACCAACTAATTGAAAAGATTCTGCAAAAACAACCTGACCAAAAAATAGTATTTACAGTTAGCCCTGTTCGTCACTGGAAAGATGGTGCCCACGGCAATCAGATTAGCAAAGCAACCCTACTGCTGGCCATTGAACAGCTGGCAGCAAATTTCAAGGAGAGCGTTTTCTACTTCCCGTCGTACGAAATAATGATGGACGATTTACGCGATTACCGCTTTTATGCCGATGATATGTTACATCCATCACCACTGGCTATTGAGTACATT
The DNA here is from genome assembly GCA_964612255.1 of uncultured Rikenellaceae bacterium. Taxonomy (GTDB): domain Bacteria; phylum Bacteroidota; class Bacteroidia; order Bacteroidales; family Tenuifilaceae; genus Perlabentimonas. The sequence continues at coordinate 5,625 of CAZTFJ010000116.1, forward strand.
TGGGAAAAATTTTACGACGCTTTTGTAACCACCAACGACCAAAAACTAATTAAAGAGGTTGAGTCCATTATTCGGGCTTGCCAGCACCGCCCATTCAATGCAAACACCAGTCAACACAAAGAGTTTACAGCCAAAATACGCAAAAAAATTACCGAGATTGAGAGGCGTACAGACGGAATTTCGTTTGCAGATGAGCTACTTTTGCTATCACAAAACACCTAAAGTATGAATGTTGGCATTATTGGCGGAGGTGCAGCAGGATTTTTTGCGGCTATCACAGTAAAGGAAACTCATCCAAGTGCTAGGGTAACTATCCTAGAAAAATCAAAAAAAGTGCTGGCCAAAGTCAAAATTTCTGGAGGAGGAAGATGCAATGTAACTAATGGTTGCAAAAATATATCGGACCTGATTAAGGCTTACCCCAGAGGCGGACGAAGCCTTAAAAAGGCTTTTCACGTTTTTAGCAACAAGGATGCTATGGAGTGGTTTGAAAGCAAAGGCGTAGAGTTGGTTACTCAACCCGATGGCTGCGTTTTTCCTAAATCGCAAAACTCGCAAACCATTATTGATTGCCTAACCCGCACCGCCAACAAACTTGGGGTAACAGTGCTAAATGGGAACTTAGTTAAAAGCATTATCACAAAAAACAACGGGCTTGAAGTTTGTGTTGCCAACAACGATCATATTTTTAATTTTGATAAAGTGATTGTTACCACAGGAGGCTCGCCACAAAAAACGGGATTGGATTGGTTAGAAAAGCTTGGTCATAAAATTTCCAACCCTGTTCCATCGCTCTTCTCGTTTAATATTCGCAACCAAAACATAACCCAACTTATGGGCATTGTGGTTGACAACGTAATCCTAGGCATACAAGGCACTAAGTTTAAAAGCGATGGCACGCTACTCATAACACACTGGGGCTTGAGCGGACCCGCAATCCTTAAGCTATCGTCGTTTGCTGCACGAAAGATTAGCGAAATGAGCTACAACTTCACCTTACAGATAAACTGGGCTAACCAGCAAAATAGCGAAACGGTTACCAGTCAGCTTCTCGAGCAAATAAAACAACATCCTAAAAAACATCTTGTAAATGCTAGGGTGTACAACCTACCCGAACGCTTATGGGAATTTCTGCTTGCAAAGGCAAGTATTCCCCTCAACAAAAAGTGGGAAGAACTTGGAAAAAAAGGTGTAAATAAGCTGGTTGAAATACTAACAAACGATATTTACCAAGTTAAAGGTAAGGCCACCCACAAAGAGGAGTTTGTAACCTGTGGCGGGGTGAGCCTCGAAAACATAGACCTTAATACAATGCAGAGCAAGATATGCGAAAATCTCTACTTTGCAGGCGAGGTGCTTGATATTGATGCCATAACTGGTGGGTTTAACCTACAAGCAGCTTGGACTACAGGCTATATTGCCGGGCACCTAAAATAAAACAACTACCAATACCAACAATGCAAAACAAATTTCACAAATTTGTGTTTTGAATTTTTTAGCAAATATCTAATGTTACCAGCCAAAATAACTAGAATATGGAATACGAACTCAACGAAATACTTATAGCTTTTGCGCTTACCCTTTTTGCCGGTTTATCAACAGGAATTGGAAGCACTATTGCATTTTTTGCCAAGCACACCAATACAAAATTTTTGTCTGTTGCCCTAGGTTTCTCTGCCGGAGTAATGATATACGTATCGTTTGTTGAAATTTTATCGAAAGCTCGCGAATCGCTAATTGAGGCAACTGGCGTTACAACTGGTTCATGGATTACCGTAGGGTCATTCTTTGCGGGAATTGCACTTATTGCACTAATCGATAAGCTAATCCCATCAGCTGAAAACCCGCATGAAATTAAATTGCTAGAGGAAGCAGATCAAAAACCAAGACAAGACAAACGGTTGATGCGTATGGGCGTTTTTACAGCGCTAGCCATTGCCATCCATAATTTCCCCGAGGGACTGGCAACCTTTACCGCTGCCCTAACCGATCCCAGCTTAGGTATAGCCATTGCCGTGGCTATTGCCATTCACAATATCCCCGAGGGAATTGCCGTTTCGGTTCCCATAGTTTACGCAACAGGAAATAAGAGGAAAGCGTTTACCCTATCGTTCCTATCGGGCTTGGCCGAACCGGTTGGGGCGTTGGTTGGATACCTTATTTTGATGCCATTCCTAACCGATTTAACCTTTGGAATTCTATTTGCAGGTGTGGCCGGAATTATGGTTTTCATTTCAATAGACGAACTCCTCCCCGCTGCCCGCGAGTACGGCGAGCACCACCTATCAATTTATGGACTTATTGGAGGTATGGCCGTTATGGCGGTTAGCTTGCTGATGTTTATTTAACGCAGGTTATTGTTTGGTGTTTTTTAAGTTTAATAGCTCAGCATTGAATAGTTATCATATAAATTTCTCAAAATGAAAAATATTACAATTTTCTTAATTGCAACTATCGCAATTGTTTCAGCATGTAACCCTGAAAATAATAATGGAGATGAAAATCTCGAATACTTAAAACAACGCATTCATTGTTCAAATTATATAATGGATTTTGATGATTCATCTGAGCTAG
>CAZTFJ010000117.1:0-8182 GCA_964612255.1 uncultured Rikenellaceae bacterium
GTATGATGCTTACCAGTGCAAATGTTTTGGTTCTTGATACTCCTACAAATCATCTCGACTTGGAGTCGATACAGGCATTCAACAATACGCTAACGCGTTTTAAAGGCAATATATTAATGGCCTCGCATGACCATGAGTTTATTCAAACCGTTGCCAATCGTATTATCGAGATTACGCCAAATGGTACAATTGACAAAATAATGGAGTATGACGATTACATTAGCGATGATAAAATTAAGGAGTTGCAAAACTCAATGTATAAGTAATCTTCAATTAGCGTTTGATTGATAATACAAAATGCAAAGTTCAATCCTAGATGAACTTTGCATTTTGGTATTAACAGGTGTAGTTTTTGTGTAATCGTAGTAAAATCAGGGCTAAAGCCAAAATCGATATCAACACTTTTCCCCCGTGCTAAAGGGCGGGTTATTTTCAACAATAGTGTTGGGCTTAGCATCTGGTATGGAAAAACCAGCCAATTTTCAGCCAGATAATTGATATCGCAAAAGCGCATTGCTATGTTCTTCGCAGGGTTTAGGCATAGCCAAAAATATTAACCCCGTCCTTCAGGACGGGGTCAACAAAAATCTCAAAAGAATTTGGGCTTTAGCCCTGCCAATCTTGTTTCTTTAGAAGGTTTGTATGTATACGTAAATGTCGTTTCCTACTTCCAAAGTGATTAGCGCTATAAAATCATATCAGAAAAGATAGATAGCATATATAAGCCTATAAGTCAATTATCTGACCATTCTCTATTCTAAAAACATTCCAAGTTTTACCATTATGGTTCTGAGGAACCCTATAGGTTTTTAGCAACCTGTTGTTGCCGTATACCCTAACGGTTGCTTTCGATTGCGATAGATCCCGTGCCGATTCTTTTATGTGTTGTGAGTAGTTGTGCACGGCGTAGCTGTAATTACCATCGGTGTCAATCCGCTCAACTGTAATGGTTTCGGGTCCAAAGCCGTCCATATCGTCCCTGTCGAGCATTCCAGTTCCATCGTCAAGTACCCGTGTATTTCTGTAGCTAATATGGTAATGGTTGGCTTTAACAAAGTGTGCATCCAGGTCGTTGGGTTTCTGATCCCAGTCGAGCACCACTCTAAACTGGTCAATATCCATAATGGGCGAAACCGAAAAGCGATTAAAAAAAATGGTTTCAACAATAACCTCAACGTTAAACACGGCAGAGATGTAATTTTCCTTCTTGAATATCACTCTAAGCATTCCATCGGGTTGACGAGGAAACGTAACTTTTCCTTCCTCGTCGGTTATAAACTCCCCAACATTCTCAATTAGAATGGTTGCATTGGGTACAGGCTCACCCGTAACGGCATCGTTAAATCTAAGCGTGAAGATATCTTCTTCAACCTCAAGAAGTACATCGTTAAACTTATCTTCCATCTGCTCGAATTGAGCCATAGCACTGGCCGATATGCAAAGCCCAGCAAAGACAAACAGAATAGTTTGCAAAATCTTTTTCATAGTAATTTAGGATTGATTGTTCATACCCTATTAGTATGTGCAAAGCATTTGTTTTGAAAAATTAACCCAGAATTGCACCCACAATGGTTGCCGATAATAGCGAGGCCAGTGTACCGCCAAGTAGCGCTCTCATTCCATACTTCGAAAGGAGAACTCGTTTGCCCGGTGCCAATGAGCCAATGCCGCCTATTTGAATGCCAATAGATGCAAAGTTGGCAAACCCGCAAAGCATATAGGTGGCCATTATTATCGATTTTTGGCTGGCAAATGCACCTGCTGCTTTTAGCTCGGCAAGGCTAACGTAGCCAATAAACTCGGTCATTATTAGCTTTTCGCCAAGTAGTCGACCTAATAATGTAATATCTTCTTTGGCAACACCAATAAGCCACATAACAGGAGCAAATGTGTACCCAAGAATAAATTCCAGCGAAAGGGAATTGTACTGACCGTTGGTAAAGCTGGCAATGGCATCGTTCAGGTTGGTCCAATCGCCAATTTTTTGTACAATAAAGTTGAACATGGCAATAAATGCAATGAATACTAGGAGCATAGCCGCAACGTTTGCCGCAAGTTTCAAACCCTCACTAGTGCCATTCGATATGGCGTCGAGCACGTTATTCCCAATCTTTTCTTTAGGAATTTCAACATCAGAGTTAATTTTTTGATCTTGCGGCACCAAAATTTTCGATAGTACAACTGCTCCGGGAGCAGCCATGATGGATGCCGCCAAAAGGTGTTTGGCAAAAACAAGGCGTTGAACGGGGTCGTCGCCACCAAGGAAGCTAATGTAGGCTGCTAACACGCCTCCTGCAAGGGTTGCCATTCCTCCGGTCATTACCAGCAGCATTTCGGAGTTGGTCATCTTCTCAAGGTAGGCCTTTATCATAAGTGGCGATTCGGTTTGTCCGAGAAAGATATTACCTGCCACCGATAAACTTTCGGCACCAGAAATGCCCAATGCCCTAGTCATTACCCAAGCAAGCGCCCAAACTACTTTCTGAATTATTCCGAGGTAGAACAATAGGCTTGTTAGAGCCGAAAAGAATATGATGGTTGGAAGTACTTGGAATGCAAATATATATCCGTATGTGTTCACATCTAAAAATCCCTCGAAAAGGAAGTTAGTCCCTGCTTTTGAGAAATCGAGTATTTTTACGAATACTTTACCAAAAAAATCGAAAAACATTTGAACCGGAGGGAACTGCAATATAGCAAACGCCAAAACGAGCTGAATAGCAAGCCCAATGCCAACAACACGCCACGAAACGGCCTTGCGATTTGAACTAAACAAATAGGCAATACCAATAAGCACTAGCATACCCAGCAAACCACGGAGCAAAGAGATGAAACTGAATGAGAAACCTTGCTTTTCTAAGATAATTTGGTTCATATCTTGCCCCGATTCCTTTTCAAGCTCCGTGGCAAGGGCAACAGGGGTTTCTTCTGATACTTGTTCTGTTGCAATGGTATCTGGTGTAAGCGAGTTATTTTCGGGTTTTTCCGATGCTACAACAATCATCCCCATTAGCACAATGCCAATGGAGAGGCCAAAAAGAATTTTCTTAATCATATTTATAAGAATTAGTAATTAGGAGCGTTTGTTTATTTCGTCGCGAATGCGCGATGCCCTTTCGTAGTCCTCTTTTGATATGGCATCATCAAGGAGCATATTCAGTTCGGCTACGGTGAGGTGTTTAAGGCCTTCGGTTTCGCTATCACTCTTTTCGGGTGTTTCTTCCTTGGGGTTATCTTCCTGTTCACCTTCTTCCACATCTAGTATTATGCCTGCCTTTTCAATTATATCGTCAGTGGTGTAAATGGGGCAGCCAAACCTAAGGGCCAGGGCAATGGAGTCGGATGTTCGGGCGTCTATAAAAACTTCTTTTTTACCGTTGTCGCATCGCAATTTCGAGAAAAATACGCCCTCCTCTAGCTTGTATATTTGAACGTCCAGAATTTCAATGCCAAACGATTTGGCGAAATTTAAGAACAGATCATGCGTAAGTGGACGAGGAGGCGTTAGGCCTTCGAGCTGTATGGCTATTGCTTGCGCCTCAAACCCTCCAATAATTATTGGGATTCGTCGTTTTCCGTTCTCCTCACTCAGTACTAGCGCGTATGCGCCCGACTGAGTTTGGCTGTATGATATCCCTAGCACATTTAGCTTTACTTTATTCATCAATATCGCTTACTTTTGTTGCTTCATCGGTTTTTGTAAAGATAAGACACAAACCTAGTTTAATTTGTTAAATAATACAAGATGCTTTTTTGTTTGTTCTTTGGTGTTTGGTAAATAATTGCTTGTTTAGTAGATTGGTACGGATTAAAAAAACGTTTAAAATGCTAGTTGCCGATGTAAAGGTACGAGCCGTTTAGGGTTGTTCTATACCTTTTTAAAGGATATCCGCTTGACGCTTGGCCGAAGTTAAAGAAGGAGTAAGTTGTGTTACAATGTGGGCATTTGCCAGTAGCAAAATCTTCCTTATCAATTTCTATGGCTGTGCTTTGCTCAATGTGCTGGGGGCAGGTAGCATCAAAAGCAATAAACTCATCCTGAGTATGGCGGTAAACAATAATACCATTATTATCGTACCCTTCGTTAGGGTAAAGAACTGCATTGCCCGGAACAAGTATGTCGGTATATTCGGGAAGGTTAAGGTTTATGGTGATATTTAAGTACACATCGGGAACTATTTTAGGCTCTTCCTCAACGCATGAAGCAAAACCAATTAGTATCAGCAGAAGTGCATACAGTTTATTTGGCCAAGACATTTTCATAGCATAATTTTGAGGCAAAGTTATAATTGAGATTGATAAATTGCGTAATTTATATTTAAAAGTAAGCTATAATCTTATTTAGTATGCTCAAAAGAACCAATCATTTTTATATATTTGTCATTGTTGCTTTTCTTATTTTACCTTTTGCATCGTGTAGTAAAAAGACTTACCCGTCTGGGCTTGAGGGCAACTTGATGGGAACAAATAAAACTTTTAACCGTGAGGTTAGGCAGCGCGAACGAGTTGCTCGCAGAGCCGCACGGAAAACAGCTCGTTTAGAGCGCAAGGCCCTAAGACCAAAGGAAAAGGAGAAACGAAAAATTGAGAAGGGCCGACAGGAGGCAATTAAACAGCATCGTGAGCGACAACACCCCGAGGTTCAAGAACGGATGAAGGCGAACGAGCGTTTTACAAAGCAACGTTATGCACCCAAAAAATCATTTTGGGAAAAATTATTGTTCTGGAAGAAGTAATAATAAATGTTACTATGGATTTCGATAATATCTTATACATTCTTATTGCTGTTGTTTTGGGGATTGTCAATGCAGTAGCATCAAAAAAGAAAAAGGCCAATGAGGCCGCTAAATCACCAAAGCCTGCATCAAATCCCCAAGATCATTACGAGGATGGTTATAGCGAGGAGGAATTTCCTGAGGTTGAGCAGTATGCCCCAAAGGCCTCGCCTCTCGAAATATTGTTTGGAAATCAGGTTGAGCCTGAACCTGAGGTTGAAACAAGCCCTTTAGGAGAGCCAATCGATTCCATTGAGTACGATAAGGAACCAGTTAAGGAGCCTGAAATGACCAGTTTTCAGCAAAAAATGCAGGAGAGAGCCAAAGATTTTGTCGACTTTAAGCATGAGGTTAATTCTTTTGATTTTGAGGAAGATGGTATTGCTAAATCGGGAATTGGTAATGCTCTTACCGAAGAGGAAGAGGAGGAGCTAATGGTGCAGCAAGAGCATGATAGTTTGGCTTATCGTTTTGACGTAACCGATGCAATTGTTTATTCCGAAATTATTAATCCAAAGTATTTTAAAATAGGAGTAAATAGCTAGTATTGTTTTTATTATAAAAAAATCCGTATCTTTGCAACGGTAAAAGAGTTCCGAGTTTTCGGAATTCTTTTTTATTTATCCTACTTATCAATAATGTATTTGAGCTATGTCTAATGTTACTTATTTAACCAAAGATGGGTTGCAAAAACTCCAGAAGGAGTTAGAGCACCTCCGAACTGTTGAACGCCCGGCCATATCACAGATGATTGCCGAAGCCCGAGATAAGGGCGATTTGTCGGAGAATGCCGAGTACGATGCTGCTAAAGAGGCGCAAGGTATGCTCGAAATGCGCATCGCTAAGCTCGAAGACTCCATTGCCAAGGCACGGGTTATTGATGAGTCGAAAATTGATACCAGTAAGGTTCAGATATTGAATAAGGTGAAAATCAAAAACACAGCCAATAACGCTGTGATGGAATACACCCTTGTGCCCGAAACCGAAGCCAATATTAAGGAGGGCAAGCTATCGGTGGGAACACCTATTGCTAAAGCCTTACTTGGGCGTAAAAAGGGCGAAAAGGTTGAGGTAAGCATTCCTTCAGGTCTTGTTACTTTCGAAATTATTGATATTTCTAGGTAATCACGTAAACTTGTAAAACTATGGCAACAATATTCACCAAAATTGCAGCTGGCGAAATTCCTTCGTACAAGGTTGCTGAGGATGATCGCTATTTTGCCTTTCTCGACATCAACCCGTTGGCCAAAGGCCACGTGCTTGTAATTCCTAAAGCTGAGGTTGATTACATTTTTGATGTTGATGATGATGTTCTAGCGGGTATGATAGTTTTTGCAAAGCGAGTGGCTCGTGCCATTGAGAAAGTTGTGCCTTGTAAACGTATTGGAGTGGCAGTGCTTGGGCTTGAGGTGCCTCACGCACATATTCATCTAGTTCCGCTTAATAAGGAATCCGATATTAGCTTCTCAAAACCTCGTGTAAAGTTAACTAACGAAGAGTTTGCTGCCCTGGCAGCTCAAATAGCACAGGCTATATAACGTACTCAAGCTTATTATAACATCAAAAAGAGCAGCTATTTGGCTGCTCTTTTTGCGTTGTAATGGTAAAATTTATTACTTTTGGTTACAGTAGCAAATGGGGCAATTTTAAAAATAATGCTGGTAAAAACTTACGGAAGCGCAGTGCACGGTATAAAAGCCACAACCATTACCATTGAGGTTAGTGTGAGCCAAGGAATAAATTTTTTTCTGGTGGGATTGCCCGATAATGCCGTTCGGGAGAGCCAACAACGCATTGCTACTGCGTTCGAATCCATTAAACAAAAGATGCCCAAGAAGAGGGTGGTAATAAATATGGCCCCAGCCGATATTCGGAAAGAAGGGGCAGCCTACGACTTACCGCTTGCTTTGGGCATAATGGCTGCAAGCGAGGTGGTTAGTAATAGTCAGCTCTCCGATTTTGTGATAATGGGAGAACTCTCCCTCGATGGTTCTGTTAAGCCTATTAAAGGCATATTGCCCATTGCCATTCAGGCTCGAGAGGAGGGTTTCCGCGGGTTAATTGTCCCAAAGGATAATGCTCGCGAAGCTGCTGTAGTTAATAACTTGGAAGTATATGGGGTTGATAAGCTAAGCCAGGTTGTCGACTTTTTTAATGGGCTCTCAACCCTTAAACCCGAGGTGGTTGATACACGTGCCGAATTTACTCAGCATGCCAACGAGTACGAAGTCGATTTTTCTGATGTAAAAGGGCAGGAGAATGTAAAGCGTGCTTTTGAAGTAGCAGCAGCAGGTGGGCACAACCTAATCATGATTGGCCCACCCGGTGCAGGAAAAACTATGTTGGCCAAACGCTTACCAACTATTATCCCTCCGCTTACCCTGCGCGAAGCGTTAGAAACTACCAAAATTCATTCTGTAGCGGGTAAAATAGATAGGGATACTTCGCTCATGACCCGCAGACCTTTTCGAAGTCCTCACCACACTATTTCTGATGTGGCTCTTGTGGGTGGGGGTACCTATCCTCAACCAGGTGAAATATCATTGGCTCATAACGGTGTGCTTTTTCTCGATGAATTGCCTGAGTTCAAGCGAACTGTGCTTGAGGTTATGCGCCAACCACTCGAGGATAGGGTTATTACCATATCGAGAGCTAAATTCTCGGTGGAGTATCCTGCCTCGTTTATGCTCGTGGCTTCTATGAATCCCTGCCCTTGCGGATATTATAACCATCCCGAGAGGGAGTGCGTTTGCTCTCCCGGCGTGGTGCAAAAATATCTAAACAAGATTTCGGGTCCGCTACTCGACCGGATTGATATCCATGTTGAGGTTGTGCCGGTACCATTTGATAAGCTGGCCGAAGCTCCACCAGCCGAACCCTCTGTTAGCGTTAGAGAAAGAGTGGTGAAAGCTCGCGAAATTCAGGCCGAGCGATTTATTGAGTGGAAAGAGATACATTGCAACGCACAAATGACTAGCAAACTCATTCGTAAGTTTTGTGTGTTGGACCAAGCTGGCACAGCACTGCTTAAAAATGCAATGGAGCGATTAGGCCTTTCGGCGCGTGCATACGATCGCATACTTAAGGTTTCTCGAACCATTGCCGATTTAGAGGCTAGCCCAAGCATATTACCCCAACACGTGGCCGAGGAAATTCAATATCGCAGCCTCGACCGGGATACTTGGGCGGGTTAGCCATATGGTTTCTTGCTTTACCTTTTAAAAATCTTTCTAATGTTACTACTTAAAAAACTTTGGGAGTGGAAAGTCCTAGCGATAGGTTTTTTCTTTGGATTTTGTCATACCTTAACCTTTGCTCAGCAAGGAATTCCATACCTCACAAACTACAGCCTTCCCAATGGTTTAAGTACCCAGGATTGGGGGTTTCAGCAGGCTCAAAACGGAGTT
>CAZTFJ010000118.1:0-8130 GCA_964612255.1 uncultured Rikenellaceae bacterium
CCAAAAATCCGTGCAATGGTTTGCCAAAAAACAGCTGAAACTCCGCCACGCAACTCACGAATTACGCTATATGTAGTTTTCCCCACCTCCCTATCTATTAGCTTTATTAGCAAACGTCCTTGCGAAATGGTAAGTTTTACCAATTGCCCCTCAAACTCGTCACGAAGTTCCCGTTCCACTTTCTTAACGTAAGCCTTTCGTTCAACATCGGTTTTAAGAGTCCGGTAATGAGACTCCATCTCAGAAATTTTATACTTGGCTATTTGCGCATAAGGATATACAACCTTTAGGTTCCGGATTAAGCGACGGTATCGTCTGTAATCGCGTTTTGAAGCAAACTTGCGCTTTGGAAAAACCACAACATCTCTAATAAGCACATTGGGTATAGTATCGCCATCTAAAACAGTTACCGGAACAAAGGTAAAGCCATCTTTTCTTACTGGAACAAGCTGAGCTTTTGCTGTACCCGATATCAGAATTAAGGTGGTACAAAAAAATACGATTACCAGAATGTATTGAATTTTACGCATATTACCTCTTTCCTTCTGTTTTAAACGACATTAGTGGCATAATGTTATTAAACCAACTCAATATAGTTACACAAAAAATGCCAAAATGTTTTTGCATGTCATTTTTTTTATAGAATTTTCGGACATCTAACGAGCAGCTAAATATAAATCCAAATTGCATAAAAAACATCACTATGGAAACAATTAAAACAACCCCTGTTAATGAGAACCCTCAAGAGGCTGATTACGCTGGCTTTTGGCTACGTTTTGCATCGCACATTATTGATAATCTAATTCTTGGCGTAATAGGGTTTATTATGGCAGTACCTGCCATACTTATCATTGTATCTATGGCTGTAGGCCTCGAGAACATAAATAACCCCGAAGATTTACTTATTGACGGCAACCTCATGAAGGCAGGTATTATTGTTGGCATAGTCGTTCTACTCTCGCTATTCAGTATAGTTACAGGCTGGTTGTACTATGCCCTTTTCGAATCGTCGAAACATGGTGGAACGCTTGGTAAAATGGCTATTGGGTTAAAGGTAACCACGCCCGAAGGCCAACGTATTACTTTTGGCAGAGCCTCAGGACGCTACTTTGCAAAGATTGTTAGCAATATGACCATTTACATAGGATACATTATGGCAGGTTTTACAGAAAAAAAACAGGCACTTCATGACATTTTAGCAAACTGCATTGTTGTTAAAAAATAAACAAGATAATTTAAACATCAATTTACAATGGATAGCAACAACCGAAGCTACTCAAACGATGACATAACAGTTTTTTGGACACCAGCCGAATGTGTACATGCCACCACATGCTACGTTAAGTTGCTCTCGGTTTTTAACCCTCGCAAGCGGCCATGGGTTAATATGCAAGGGGCTCCCACCGAAGATATTATCGACATAGTAAATCAATGTCCAACCAAGGCGCTCACATTTAAGTGGAACGATGCCGAAAAAAATAAAGAGGAAACATCTGCAAAGGTGGTTAAAGAAGGGCAAGAGCCTGAAGTGCAAGCCTACGAAGAGAAGCCTGTTTCGATTAGGGTTATGAAAAATGGTCCCATCCTTTTCTCGGGAAGTTTTAAGCTAATTGGCGAAGATGGCGAAGAGCTAAAATCGATGAAAATGGTTTCGCTGTGCAGGTGTGGAAAATCTAATAACATGCCTTTTTGCGATGGGAATCACTTCAAGGTTGGTTTTGTTGATCCGGAAGAATAAAAACAAATGGAACAGAACAGAGAGAATAGCAACACGGAGGTGCGAATAAATAAGGGTGGCCCAATAAAGGTAACCGGAAAATTTACTCTTGTTGGCGCTAAGGGAGATACAATTACTCCAAGTAACTCAGAAACCCTTTACCTTTGCGCTTGCGGCTTGTCAAAAAATAAGCCATTTTGCGATGGTTCGCACCACGAGGGAGAAATAAGTAAATAGCCTTTACCTCATAATGTTGGGAAATAATCCAAAAAAAAATCGTAGTCCACAGTTACGATTCCTAATGGCTATGGGAGGAATAATCTCTGTGGGATTAGGAATTATTGGCATTGTTTTACCAATACTCCCCACTACCCCGTTCTTTCTGCTGTCTGCATTCCTTTTTGTACGCAGCTCTAACAGGCTATACCACTGGTTGCTACACCATAAAGTGTTTGGCTCATACATTCGCAACTACATTCAAAATAAATCCATAACCAAGGGAGTGAAAATTTTCTCACTCAGCCTACTATGGTTAACCATATCCATTAGTATATACATTACACGGCATACCCTTTGGTTACAAGCACTTCTATTCATTATTGCAACTGCCGTAACAATTCACATATTAAGCCTTAATACTTACAAAAAACGTAAAATTGAAAGCAACAATATGGCTAAGAATATGAATAAAAACTCCCAATAGGCAATTTAATTTTGTTTTTGAATAAATCTAAAGAAAAAAATATCTGTCGCTTAACACTTCAAAATGTTTACAATTTTTCCTAAAGGGGGATTATCTTTGCAAACGCTTTTCAGCAACACCTTATTAACTTAACAAAACCAAAGCATATGAGCAGCAAGATGAGAGTAAATGTAAACTCCGAAATTGGAGATTTGCAGGGTGTTATTCTACACACCCCGGGAGCAGAGGTAGAAAACATGACCCCAAACGATGCCCACAGGGCATTGTACAGCGATATCCTAAACCTAGAAGTTGCCCGCAAAGAGTATGCGCAGCTGAGCGGAGTTCTCTCAAAGGTTACAAAAACGTTTCAGGTAAGCGATTTGCTCTACGAGGTAGTTCGCAAACCCCAAGCACGCGAAGAATTAATAGCTACTATTTGCAAGCATGAAAATGTGATGCATCTGCGCGAAGAGTTGCTTTCCGTTCCATCGAAGCAGCTGGTAACACTCCTAATTGAAGGCCTACCACTAAGGCGCAATACTCTTACCAGCTTCTTAAGCAACGAGCGTTATGCCTTGCAACCACTTTATAACTTCTACTTCACTCGCGATGCTTCCATTTCTATGCATAACGATGTGCTAATTGGCAAAATGGCTAGCCCTGTTCGCGACAGAGAATCAATAATTATGGAAGCAATTTTTAATGATTCCGATACTTTTGATACGAACACCATCAACCCCCTGTCTTACAATAACCTTAACAACATTTCAATAGAGGGTGGTGATGTGCTAATAGCACGCGATGACATTTTGCTAATTGGCAATAGTAGCCGAACCACATCACAGGGCATCGATTTTATAATCAATCGGTTGTGCTCAAATAACGACAATAAGGAGCGCCATATCATTGTTCAGGAGTTACCCCACAAGCCAGAATCATTTATCCACCTCGATATGGTTTTCACTCTGCTTGATGTGAATTCATGCATGATATTTGAACCCCTTATCACCCGACCAAACAAGTACCAAACAGTTATGATTACTGTGCAAAACTGTAAGGTGAAAGAGATTAAAAATGTAGAAAACATACTAACTGCTCTTAAAAAGTTAGGAATGGATCTTGAACCTATCCAGTGTGGTGGAACAAAAGATCAGTGGACTCAAGAACGTGAGCAATGGCATAGCGGCGCCAACTTTTTTGCAATTGGCCCCGGCAAAGTAATTGGGTATGGACGTAACAACTACACCGCCGAGGAAATGAATAAGCACGGTTACGAGATTATTCGAGCTAAAGAAGTAATTAGCGGAAAGGTAAATCTTGCAGATTATAATCGCTTCTTAATTACCCTTGACGGAAGCGAACTCCCTCGTGGTGGAGGTGGTGCACGCTGTATGACAATGCCTGTTAGCCGTAACGAGGTTACCTGGAGATAACCCAATAAACATTTGGCAATGATGTTTGTTATAGTTTACAAATAACAAAACATCTTGCCATGAAAAAGAACGTTGGGAAAGCTGATACGATTATCAGAATTATTATTGGTTTAACTATTGCCGCTTTAGGCATAGTTTATCAGAGTTGGTGGGGATTACTTGCAATAATACCATTAGCAACAGCATCTTTAGGTTTCTGCGGTTTATACAAACTATTTGGAGTAAATACCTGTCCTGCTAAAAAATAAAAAAAGGGTTGCTTTTGCAACCCTTTTTTTGTGAATATGGGAATCTGTTATTCTACAAGCGGTTTTACCAAATCGGCTGCTTCTTGAAGGCTAATTGCAGAATAAACCTTAAGTCCACTCCCATCGATTAGCTTCTTACCCTCTACGGCATTGGTTCCTTGTAATCTCACAATAACCGGTACGGGCATATCTCCAATTTCCTTATAGGCATCAACAACACCTTGAGCAACTCTATCGCAACGCACAATTCCTCCAAAGATATTTATAAGTATAGCCTTAACGGCAGGATCTTTAAGAATAATCCTAAACCCTGCTGCTACGGTTGCTGCGTTGGCAGTACCACCAACATCAAGAAAATTCGCAGGCTCGCCACCCGATAGTTTAATAATATCCATAGTAGCCATTGCTAGCCCAGCGCCATTAACCATACACCCCACATTACCATCGAGCTTAATAAAATTCAGGTTCGATTCAGAAGCTTCCACTTCCGCCGGATCTTCCTCGTCCAAATCTCGAAGGTTTTGTAGCTCAGGATGCTTGTAAAGGGCGTTATCATCAATATTTACCTTGGCATCGGCAGCAAAAATAAGATCATCGGAAGTTTTAATAACTGGATTAATCTCGAAAAGAGTTGAGTCGTAAGCTATGTAAGCATTGTATAAAGCGGTTACGAACTTAACCATCTGAGAGAAGGCTTTGCCCGATAGCCCCAAGTTAAAGGCAATTCTGCGTGCTTGGAAAGGCTGAATACCTATGGGATGAATTTCCTCTTTAAATATCAGGTGGGGAGTATTCTCTGCCACTGCCTCAATATCCATTCCCCCTTCGGTAGAGTAGAGCACCATATTTCGGCCAGTTGTCCTATTGAGAAGTATGCTCATATAAAACTCTTGAACCTGTGATGGGCCAGGATAGTAAATTCCTTGCTCAACAAGGAGTTTTCGTACCAGCTTACCCTCGGGGCCAGTTTGATGCGTTACCAATGTCATCCCCAAAATATCGTTAGCATACTGCTTAACCTCTTCGATAGTTTTGGCAATTTTAACACCACCACCTTTCCCTCTTCCACCTGCGTGGATTTGGGCTTTTACTGCTATGGCATTGGTTCCTGTGGAACTAAAAATATCATTGGCTACATTTACCGCCTCGTCTGCCGAAAAAACGGCCTTCCCAGCAGGAACTGGAACTCCCGCCTGTTTAAGCAATTCTTTGGCCTGATATTCATGAATATTCATCAGAAAAATGTTTTAATTTGCACTTCAACTAAAGTACAAAAATATCGATTATTTTTTACCAAAACTCATATTTATACTGTTTAAAAATGGCAAAAGCACGAAAGCTTAATGTTGAAGAACTTAACAGAAAAACAATTGGTGAATTTAAAGAAACCAAAAAATTTCCGGTTACAGTAATCCTCGACAATGTAAGGAGTCTCAATAACATTGGGTCCATATTCAGAACCTCTGATGCGCTAAATGTTGAAGAGATTATTCTCTGTGGCATATCGGCAACTCCACCCCACCCTGAAATTCACAAAACTGCCCTAGGTGCTGAGGAGTCGATGCAATGGCGCTACGTTAGCGAAACTTCTGAGGCAATTAATGAGTTGCAAAACAAAGGCTATCAAGTATTTGCTCTTGAGCAAACTACTCACAGTATTGATATTAGAATGTTTGTTCCACAGCCGGGCAACAAGTATGCATTTATTTTCGGGAATGAGCTTAAAGGGGTAAATCAGGTTGCTATTGACCAATGCGATGGAACAATTGAAATTCCGCAATTTGGCACTAAGCACTCTTTTAACGTATCGGTAACTGCCGGAATTGTTCTGTGGGATTTCTTTATTAAAACTATCCAATAAAAAAAGGGCGCTAAAAAGGCGCCCTTTTTTTATTTATTTATCCGTCTAATTACTGAACGATAGCAGTAAATGCTTCATTCTGTAAGTAGTTGCGGAATTCCATATCTTTAGCGGCACGCTCTTTAAGAGCTGCATCTTTACCAACTGCAGTACGCAAGTTGTTAAGAATCATATTCTCATCGCCAATACGAGCGCCAACAATAGCCAAACCATAGTATGCTTTTGCCTCGTCAACCTTTTGGAAAGTATTCTTAGCTGCATCATTCCTGCTGCTTAAAAGCATTGCAAGACCTTGGTTAAAGGTATCGGTACCAGCAAAATACTCAACAGCAGCTGGGTACTGATTCTTGATTATTGAAATAATACCAAGATTGTACTTAACCTCTGAACCAGCATTGGTTGCACTGGTGAATAGTTCTTGAGCTTTGTCAACATCACCTTCGATAAGGGCAACACAACCCAAATTATTCTTAACAGCAGCGTTGTTGGCTTCTACACCAGCAGCAGCCTCAAGAGCGGTTTTTGCTTCAGCAACGTTTCCATTCTTAAGATTGATGTAGCCAATGTTATTGTGAGCGCGAACATCGTTAAACATACCAGCAGCTTTGGTGTAAACCTTAAGCTTCATATCGTCGTTCTGGCAAAGTGATGCAGCATAAAGCATTTCCTCAACATTTAAGCTATCAAGGTTATCGTTCTGAACCATTTCCATAAGTTCCTCATCAGAGTAACCAATTACATCAATATTGGCAACCATTCTCGAACGACGAAGTTCTGGCAAAATTTTCTCTTGAAGCACAAGGAAAACTTTACTCATATTCCTAATTTCCTCTTCACGCACCTCATTGTCTGAGTGCATAGAAAGAACGCGAAGGATAAGCTCTTTATCTTGAATATCAGAATTTTGAACTAGTTTTTTGAATCCTTCCCAGTCTTCAGATGTAGTTTGAGTTGAAACGAAATCGGTTGCTTCACCTTCAACTTTAGCTTTTTTGAATATATTAGCAAGCCACTTTTCAGCACCTTCGCCACGTTCTTTCGAAAGTTTCTCGTTCAAATCTAGAGGACCTTCTGGAGAAGCGTATGCAGCAACGTTAACACCTTTAAGTTCTAGGTTCTCTTTGCTAGCAGTTTCTTTAATGAAATTTTCAAGAGCAACAATCTCCTCTTTGGTAAGTTCTGAACGACGAACGTTAGATTTGTTAACCACAAAATTGATTTGAGCTTCTTCTGATTTTGGAATAATTCGTTGGAATTTGTCCTTAAGCATAATGGGTTTTGGGTCAATCTCAACAAGTTTTGAGGTTGCAATTACACCAACACCAACTTTGTGAGTTTCATCAAAAGGAATCTCTTCACCTTTGTGAATAATTACGAAGCGAAGCTCAAGGTCAGACTTTAACATTTCGTCTTTGTATTCAAACTCAATGTCGTGGGTAGCAGATCCTCCAGCATCGTATGAAATAACTTGATGGTTGTCTTCTACGTCCTCGCCTTGAAGCATTTTAGGCTCTAGCGCAAGCTCTCCGCCCTCGTATACAAGCACAGGAGTAACTTTTAAAATAGCCTTCTTGTTAAAATACTTGGCTGGGAAAGTTGCAGAAATAGTTCCCTTAACCATATTGCCATGAACCTCAAGAGGATTTGGCTCAAGTTTTAGATTAGTTCCTTCTGCAAATTCTTTCATTTTACTAACACCACCACAACTGCTTAACACAATTGCTGTTATGGCAAATAATGCCATTAAATTGAGATTGATTCTTTTCATAATTTATTAGCGTTTAATTTGGTTTTTTCACTATTGGTCAACAAGTCACAAATTTAATACTTCTTTTGTGAAATATAAAACCTTTATGATTAAAAAAACATATGATATGCTAAAACGATATCCTATTAATGCCTTTTTTATGGCTTTGGTCAATAATTGATTGCTTCAACTTAACATAATCTTCATTCCGCTCAACAAAATCAATATTTGAAGTATCGATTATGAGAAAGGTGTAATCGGGATGCTGCTTAAAGAACTCGAAATAACCTTTCTGGATTGTTTCGAGATATTCTGGGGTGATGGACTGTTCATAGTCCCGCCCGCGCTTCTGGATGTTGCTCATAAGCCTTTCAACTGGCATGTGCAAAAACACGTACAAATTGGGCCTAGGTATTGAGTTGTAAATTATCTCAAAGAT
>CAZTFJ010000119.1:0-2867 GCA_964612255.1 uncultured Rikenellaceae bacterium
GTCTTGCGAATATAATCCAACCCGGCATCAATAATTTCTTTTGATGGAATATTGTCTATATCGCCAACTTTTCGTTTTCTTGTGCAATGACGGCAATACATCGAACACATGTTGCTTACCAGAAAAAGTACTCTATCGGGATATCTGTGGGTTAATCCTGGAACAGGCGAGTCCTCATCCTCGTGCAGCGGATCTAATAAATCGGCTAACGACTGGTGAGTTTCTGCAATAGAGGGAACTGCTTGTTTTCTGACAGGGCAGTTAGAATTATTAGGCTCGATAAGAGAAAGGTAGTATGGTGTAATAGCCATACGAAGGGTTTGCAATGATTTACGAATACCCTCCTCCTCTTCGAGGGTTAGGCTGATATACTTTTTTAACTCATCTAGCGTTTCGATACGATTACGAACTTGCCATCTCCAATCGTTCCACTCACTATCAGTAACGTTAGGAAAAAACTCCTTACGTCGGCTTTTATCCTCAATTTTAAACATAGAGCTTGTTAAATAAATTACGTATTTCGGTCGATTCCTTAATTATATTAAGAGTAAGCTCGGCATGCCCCTTAGCGTAACCGTTGCCTACAATTAAATTGATATCCTTACCAACCCCCTCAGCACCTAGAGCTGCCTTGGTAAATGAGGTGGCCATAGAAAAGAAGTAAACAGATCCATTATCCTTGGTAATAAGGATTGATGTCATCTCTGTAGATTGAACATTCACATTGTTAATGGTAACATCGCACCCCTCCTCACCGGTAATGGCTGTAACCTTTTTATAAACATCCATTACATTAGTTGCATCGGCAACAATAACGTGAGTTGCCAGTTTCATATCTATAATTCGTTGAGCATTGGCTTGCGAATACTCAACCACAATAACTTTACCGTTGGGGCCAACATCTTTCATAGCCTGATAGCAGCACAAAACGCCCGATTTACCACCGCCACCAATAATACAAACAGTATCACCCTTTTTCACCAAGCGTTCAACCTGAGCAGGTGCACCTGCCACATCGAGCGCAGCAAGCGCTAATTTTTCAGGGATATCGTTTGGTAACACGGCATAAATTCCACTAGCAAAAAGAATTGCTTGCGCCTCAACATCTACCTGGTCGTTATGAAAATTTAGGTTAAGCACCTTTGAAATTTTCAAGGGCGTTAAGGAGAGGGATACAAGCGTTGCAATGGTGTCGCCCACGCGCAAGTTTTTATCAGGATAGTTTGGGCCAATCTCCTTAACTGTACCAATGAGCATACCACCGGACCCAGTTACAGGGTTCTGCATTTTTCCTCGCTCATTCACAATGGAAACTATCATCTCCTCCATAACCTCAACATTACCATGGCAAGCCTCTTTAATTTGGGTAAAGCTGGCAGAGTCGATATTGAGAGTTTTTACATCGATTAAAACCTCGTTATCGTATATCTCCATGGTATTGTCGAGCTTGTAAGCAGGTTGGGGTAGTGTTCCCTTTGGCTCAAGCACCCTATGGGTTCCGTATTTACATCCTGGATTCATTCAAATATCAATATAAATTTGTAATTAGTATTCCTTTAGCTACGCATACAGCTCGGTAAACACTTCACGTAACGCATCACACTCGCGAAGTATTTGTAGGGTAATCTCAGCATGGCCTTTTGTATAGCCATTACCTACAATCATGGTAACATCGCTACCAACACCCTCTGCACCTAAAGCTGCTTTGGTAAAGCTAGTAGCCATAGAGAAGAAGTAAACAATACCATCGTCCTTTGTGCAAAGCACGCTGGTCATCTCTGTGTCTGGAATGTTAACGTTATTGATGGTGACATCAGCCATTTGGCCATTTGTTAATTCCTCAATTATCTCAATCATAGCAACAGGATCAGTTGCATTACCAGCGAATACATGGTCGCAAAATCCTAATTTTTTAAGTCTATCGGTAGATTTTTGGCTGTGGCACATACCTATTACTTTACCAGTAACACCTACACGCTTTTTAGCCTCGTAGCAGCAAAGCATACCCGATTTTCCGCCAGCACCAATAATTAGCACGGTATCGCCAGGCTTACAAAGTTTCGCCGTTTGGGCAGGTGCTCCAGCTACATCTAATGCAGAAAGGGCTAGTTTTTCTGGCATATCGGCAGGAATTTTGGCGTAAATACCGCTTTCGAAAAGAATAGCCTTACCGTCGATATCAACTTGATCTACATCGGAGCGTATCTCTTTAATCTTATCAATGCGCAATGGAGTTAACGATAAAGAAACCAGGGTGGCAATTTTATCGCCTACTTTAAGGTCAATTTTATCGGCAATAGCATCACCAATTTTCTCTACTGTTCCCAGAAGCATACCCCCTGAACCAGTCCATGGGTTACGATGTTTTCCTTGTTTTTCAACAATATCCAACATAATTTCGGCAATCTTATTGTGATCGCCATTGGCACGCGCCTCAATATCGGTAAACGAAGCAGAGTCGATATTAAGCGTTTGAACATCGATAAGAATTTCGTTATCGTAAATCTCATCCATGTTGTTATCAATCTTATTGGCTGGTTGTGGCAATACGCCTTTGGGCTCTATTACTCTGTGAGTTCCGTATTTGTTACCTTTTTTCATGTAAGTATGCTTGTTAAATGT
Organism: uncultured Rikenellaceae bacterium; assembly: GCA_964612255.1. Classification (GTDB taxonomy): domain Bacteria; phylum Bacteroidota; class Bacteroidia; order Bacteroidales; family Tenuifilaceae; genus Perlabentimonas. Next base: position 2,623 of record CAZTFJ010000119.1, read on the forward strand.
GTTAAAATTATTTTTTCTTAAGACCTAGTATTTCTCTTGCTTCGGCCGATGTAGCCACCTGACGACCCAGTTCTTTTGCGAGGCGAACCACCTTGGCAACCAATTCGCCATTCGATTTGGCCAGAACACCTTTTTCAAGGTAAAGATTATCTTCAAAACCAACTCTAACATGGCCACCCATAGCAATAGCAGGTGCAGCAAGTAAAAATTCATGACGACCAATGCCTGTAACGGTCCAGGTTGAC
>CAZTFJ010000119.1:2893-8023 GCA_964612255.1 uncultured Rikenellaceae bacterium
TGCTGAGGTACAGCCGGGCACACCAAGGACAAAGTTAAACTGCAAAGGGGCGCCAGGCACTTCGCCTTTTCTCACCATATTAACTATAGTATCGAGATGCCCCATTTCGAAGCATTCGTACTCGGGCTTAATATTATTTTCTATCATGCGTTTTCCAAATGTACGCATCATAGGCATAGTGTTCTCAAAAACCTCATCGCCAAAGTTACAGGTTCCACAATCGAGGGTTGCCATCTCAATGGATAATTCGGTTGGCTGAAGGCGCTCTTCGGCACTCATTCCTACCGCACCGCCAGTAGATGGGATAATAATAACATCGGGGCATACTTTAAGAATTGCATCAATACACTCCTTGTAACGCTCTTTGCTTTGCGTTTGGGTTCCGTCGTCTTCCCGAACATGCATGTGAACAATATCTGCTCCAGCATCTACACCCAACTTGGCTTCTCTAACAATCTCGTCAACTGTGTATGGTACCGCAGGGTTATGCTCTTTAGTTACTTCTGCGCCGCAAATGGCGGCAGTTATAATTAGTTTATCCATAATTTTATAGCTTATTTACGTTGGCAATCTTTGGGAACAACACATGTACCAGAGGCACGACAAACAACAATGGGCTCTTCAAGTACATCGGCAGCCGATGGTGATATGTCGGTACGAGGTGCAATTACTTTGCGAGCCTCAAAAGTCATTTTTCTTGATGAGTTACCAATCTTGGTAATTTCACCAGTAGCTTCAATATAATCGCCAGCATAAACTGGTGCTAAAAAATCTACTGAATCGTATGATCTAAACAAACCTTCGTCGCCATCATTTCTTATTAGCAGCTCAGTTGCTACGTCGCCAAACAGTGCTAACATTTTTGCTCCATCTACTAAATTACCCCCATAATGCGCGTCTTGGGTGCTCATTCTGAGCCTTATTACAACTTTGTTATCCATAGTATTAGTCTTTTATTTTTTTACAATGTACTTTACAAAAATAGATTGAGTTCTAACGTTTTCTGGTTCAATTTGTCCAACTTCAACTATATCTTCGGCTTCGGCAATTACAGTTTTTGCCGCAGTGGCCATAATTGGATTAAAGTTTTGGGTAGAACCTTTGTAAGCTAAATTTCCAATTTTATCGGACACACTAGCACAAATTATTGCAATATCGGCAAACAAGGGTTTTTCGAGGATATAATCAACACCATCAACATTAATAATTTGCTTTCCTTCTTGCACAACCGTGCCAATACCTGTTGGGGTTAAAAAGCCACCCAACCCAGCACCAGCACTTCTAATTCGTTCGGCCAAAGTACCTTGAGGGCAAAACTCAATCTCAATTTCTTTGTTGTTAAACTGTTCAATTGTACTTGGATTGGTTCCAATATGCGACGTAATAATTTTCTTTACTTGTTTATTAACCACAAGTAAACCAATTCCTTTATCAGGAAAGGCTGTATCGTTGCAAATTATGGTTAGGTCTTTTACACCAGACTCTACAATTTTATCAATTATACTTGTTGGGTTACCAACGCCTAAAAAGCCACCAATCATAACGGTCATTCCGTCTTTCACCATTGATGCAGCCTCTTCTAACGAGATGAGTTTATTTTTCATACGTTTAGCTATTCGATTATTTTAGAAATTAAATTAATGTCTGATATTGGAAAAAGACCTTAACTTGAATTAAAGATCGCATTAATTACTTTGAACAAACAACATTTTCAGTAGTTTACACTTAACCAATACTTGCAAAAATAATATATTCCTACCAATAAACCTTAATGTTTCTATATCAAAACACAACTACAAAACATAGCCATTATTTATACTATTCAGGCTTTAACTAAACGACATAAAAAATAACCTGCTTAATCTTGCAACCTATCGTTTAGCTGTTTTAGTATTTGTTTTGCATCGCCTACTATACCAAGGTCGGCAACCTGAAAAATGGGTGCTCCTTTGTCTTTGTTAATGGCAACAATAAAATCGGACTCTTCCATACCGGCAAGGTGCTGAATTGCTCCAGAAATTCCTACTGCTAGATACAAGTCGGGGCGAACTGTTTTACCTGTTTGTCCCACCTGGCGGTCATGAGAAATCAACCCCGCATCAACAACTGCACGTGAGGCTGCTACTTGAGCGTTGAGCGTGGTGGCTAAATTATCTACAGCTTTTAATCCTTCGGGGTTAGCAATTCCTCTGCCACAAGAGATAAGTATTTTTGCATCGCTAATATCAACCATCTCACCCTTTTCCTTAACACGTTCAAGTAATTTTACCTTAAACTTACTGGCATTGAATGGGATATTCACTTCAACCACTTCGCCTTTTCGGCTATCATCGGCGTGCATTTTTTGCATTACCCCAGCCCTAACTGTGCTCATCTGTGGACGATGCTCTTTGCATACAATAGTAGCCATAAGGTTTCCGCCAAATGCAGGACGAGTCATTAATAAATCTTTCTCGTCGGATATTTCGAGCTTTGTGCAATCGGCAGTTAATCCAGTTCTGAGACGAGCCGAGAGGCGTGGCCCCAAATCGCGACCAATGGTAGTTGCTCCAAGCATCATAATGCTTGGTTTATAGCTATTTACAATATGGCAAATTGCTTGCGTATAGGGTTCGGTAAGATAGTTTTCCAATTCAGGAGAATTGGCACAAATTACCACATCGGCACCATGGGCAATAAGCGATTGAGCCTTACCAGAAATTTTATTGCCCAGCAATAAAGCATACACTTTTTCTTGAAGCGCATCGGCCAAATCGCGAGCTTTACCCAAAAGTTCTAATGAAACATTCTGAATTACTCCTTCACGTTGCTCTACAAATACAAACACACCTTTATATTCTGATTTTTCCATCATTGCCAAAATTTATATGATAAACTTCTCTTTCAACTTACTCATAATTATACCGACAGCTTCGGCAGGTTCAACCTCATACATTTCACCTGGCGATTTCACACCGCGCGAGAATGCTTTATGAACACGAGTTGGAGACCCCTTAAGACCTAAATTTGCTTCCTCAACATCAATCTGCTCAAAACCCCATACCTCAACCTCTTTTGAATAGGCTTCAACAATACCATTAACTGACATGTAGCGAGGATTATAAGCACCCGATAAAACTGTAACTACACAAGGACTATCAACCTGAAGCAATTCATAACCTTCTTCAATTCTGCGTTTGATGGTAAAAGTATTTTTTCCATCAAAATCTAAGTGCTCTAAGTACGATACTTGAGGAAGGTCTAAATGTTCTGCAATTTGAGGGCCAACCTGGGCTGTATCGCCATCAATTGCCTGCCTACCGGTAATTAGCAAATCGAAATTTAATTTACGCAGAGCGCCAGCCAGAGCATGCGAAGTTGCCAAAGTATCGGCACCAGCAAACTTACGGTCGGTTAATAGAATTGCCCTATCAATTCCCATCGCATATGCTTCGCGAAGCACATTCTCGGCTTGGGGTGGGCCCATAGTAATAACCGTAACGTGCGCATTGAAATTATCTTTTAGGTTCAATGCCAATTCTAGACCCGCCTTATCGTCGGGGTTAATAATGCTAGGCACACCATCTCTAATAAGTGTTCCTGTTTTAGGATTTATTTTTATTTCGGTTGTATCCGGAACCTGTTTTATACAAACAACAATATTCATGGCAAAATATATTCTGAATTAATATTTCCAACAATTTATTTAAGCAAAGCACCAGCAATAACCATTCGCTGAACCTCAGAAGTTCCTTCGTATATTTCGGTTATTTTGGCATCGCGGAACATTCGCTCTACCGAATACTCGCGGGTGTAACCATAACCACCGTGAAACTGAATGGCTTTATTGGTAACTTCCATAGCCGTTTCTGCTGCATAAAGTTTTGCCATGGCTGCTTCTACAGAATAGGGTTCCCCTTTATCCTTTTTAAAAGCTGCCTGACGAACCAATAAGCGGGAAGCAACTATTCGGGTTTCTAAATCGGCTAGTTGAAACTGAGTGTTTTGAAATGCCGAAATAGGCTTGCCAAACTGTTTACGCTCTTTGATGTACTTAACGGTTTCGTTTATTGCACCTTGGGCAATACCCAACGCCTGAGCAGCAATACCAATACGGCCGCCATCGAGGGTTTTCATTGCCAAAGAGAATCCCTTATTAAGCTTGCCTAACAAATTTTCTTTGGGTACCACACAGTTTTCCATTATCAGCTCACACGTTGCTGACCCACGAATACCCAATTTTTTTTCTTTTTTACCAACTGAAAAACCGGGGAAATCTTTCTCTACTATAAATGCGGATATTCCTTTAGTACCCTGTGCTTTATCGGTCATTGCCAGGATTATATAAATATCGGCGTGCATAGCATTGGTAATAAATATTTTAGAACCATTTAGAATGTAATTATCGCCATCCTCTACCGCTATGGTTTGTTGTGCTGCAGCATCGGTTCCAGCATTTGGCTCTGTTAAACCAAACGCACCAAGCCATTGGCCCGAAGCAAGTTTTGGCAAGTACTTTTGTTTTTGCTCTTCTGTTCCATGCTCAAGAATGGGGGCAGCACAAAGCGATGTATGTGCAGAAACAATAACTCCAGTAGTTCCACAAGCCGCCGACAATTCTTCTACAGCCATAGAATACAATATATTACTACCACCTGCACCCCCATACTCAACTGGAATAGAAATCCCCATTATTCCCAATGGAGCCATTTTGGCAACGGTTTCAACAGGAAAGCGTTCTTGCTCATCAACTTCCGCTGCAAGTGGTTTAACCTCGTTCTCTGCAAAATCCCTAATCATTTTAAGGAAGAGGGTTTCTGTCTTTGTTAAACTAAAATCCATCTCTATTATGTTTTATTAAAATTTCCGATCATTAAAAAAAGTAAAAACAATTAGCGTAAACACCTATATACTTTATTTACAGTTATTTAAATTACATCGATTTAGGAGCCAAAGGTAATGAGAGAATTACTTACATAGTAATTACTTACATATGTTAAAAAGCAATGCCAATGAAAATTAACGTTTGCTTATATCTTACTTTAACCCAAATTTAGCTAACGCTGAGCTACGCTTCGCTCCGGTTGTCATTAGCGATTCTTTTTCTAATGACCACCATTAGAAGAAGACACAACGTATGCATTGATTATT
>CAZTFJ010000120.1:0-8021 GCA_964612255.1 uncultured Rikenellaceae bacterium
TTATGTTTAGACTAGCAAAAATCTATGCTTAGTCCACAACTTTTTAAACTGATCCCAATTCTGCGTTCAGGGTTATCGGTTAAACCGATGTATGTGTAATTTCGGCTGACGCTAGTAATTACGTATACGTAGTACATAAGCCAAACGGTTTTAAAAAAAGCCTTTAACCAAATTTGGCTAAAGGCTTTGCTTGTGTACCCGGAGCCGGGGTCGAACCGGCACGATATTGCTATCACTGGTGTTTGAGACCAGCGCGTCTACCAATTCCGCCATCCGGGCATAGTAGGGTTGTTTTGGGACTGCGAATATAATTGCTTTTTTTGTTTTGAGCAAGTACACACCTAAACATTGATGTAAAATGTTTGGCTGCTTTGGTTATACTGCTTTGCCTACAACCTTTTTGCCAACGTTTTGCTTTAGGGTTTGGTATATGCCTTCGGCATCAATACGGCATTCGCTATAAAGCTCTTGAGGAGTACCATGCTCAATAAATTTATCGGGAATGCCTAATCTTACAACTTTAGCGCTAAGTCCATTATCGTTTAACCATTCAAGAACTGCGGACCCAAAACCACCCATTAGCGCTCCATCTTCAAGCGTAACAATGGTTTTAAATCGTTTGCCAACCTGTGTTAATATGTTTGTGTCGAGTGGCTTTACAAACCTCATATCGTAGTGTGCAACGCTTACTCCCTCTGCATTTAATCTGTCGATTGCTTTTGATGCAGTAACGCCAATTGGCCCAAACGACAATATGGCAATGTCATCGCCATTTCGTAAAATTTTACCTGTTCCAACCTCAATGGTTTTAAAAGGTTTTTGCCAGTCGGTCATTGAGCCTTTTCCCCGGGGGTATCGTATGCTCCATGTACCCATATTGGGTTGTTGCGCAGTAAACATTAGGTTACGAAGCTCTTCCTCGTTTAGGGGTGAGCAAACAACTATATTAGGTACGGTTCGCATATAGGCAATGTCAAAAACGCCATGGTGGGTAGCACCATCTTCTCCAACAATACCCCCACGATCGAGACAAAAAACTACGTTCAAATTTTGCAGGGCAACATCATGAATTACTTGATCGTATGCCCGTTGCATAAAAGATGAATAAATGTTGCAAAATGGCAGGAGTCCTTCTGCAGCTAGCCCTGCAGAGAACGTAACGGCATGCTGTTCTGCAATACCTACATCAAACGTACGGTGGGGCATTTTCTCCATCATGATGTTTAGCGAGCATCCTGTTGGCATGGCAGGAGTAATGCCAACTATTTTATCGTTTTGCTCGGCCAGCTCTACTATGGTTTTGCCAAAAACATCTTGAAAGCGTGGAGGGGTTGGCTTGTCCGATGGTATTACAATTCTTTGACCAGTTGTTTTGTCGAAAATCCCCGGCGCATGCCAAACGGTTTGGTTCTGTTCTGCAGGCGAGAAACCTTTTCCCTTAACGGTTACGCAGTGGAGCAGCTTAGGCCCTGGTATTTTTTTTAGGTCGCTAAGTATTTGGGTAAGGTACTCAACATCATGCCCATCTACAGGGCCAAAATACCTAAATCCAAGCGACTCAAAAAGGTTGCTTTGTTTTAGTAGTGCCGATTTCAGCGCATTTTCAAATTTTTGAACTAACGAGCGGGTACTGGGGCCAATTTTATTGAGTTTACCCAGCATGTTCCAAACATCGGTTTTTATCTTGTTGTATGTTTGCGACGTGGTTATATCGAGCAAATATTCCTTAAGTGCACCCACATTAGGATCTATTGCCATGTTGTTGTCGTTAACAATAACCAGCAGGTTTTTGTTAAGCGATCCTCCATGGTTAAGCCCTTCAAAGGCCATACCCCCGGTCATCGATCCGTCACCAATTATGGCTACGGTATGCCTTTGGTCGCCCAGCAAATCGGAGCCAACTGCCATTCCCAGTGCTGCTGATATGGAGGTGCCGCTGTGCCCGGTGCCAAATGAGTCGTAATCGCTCTCGGCCCGCTTGGGGAAACCGCTAATCCCTTTGTACTTTCGGTTGGTGTGAAAAACATCGCGACGGCCAGTAAGTATTTTGTGTCCATAGGCCTGATGGCCTACATCCCAAATAATTCTATCGGAGGGTGTGTTAAAAACGTAATGAAGTGCCACGGTAAGCTCAACAACGCCCAAACTAGCTCCAAAGTGCCCCGGATTGCTCGATACCACATCAATAATAAATTGCCTTAGCTCCTGGCTAACGGCCACAAGCTCTTCGGGCTTCAACTTTTTTAAATCGAAGGGTGAGTCTATATTTTGTAAATACTTAAAGGGCAATTCCATCGTGTTTGTGTTTGGGGCAAAGTTATAACAAATTTAAAAATTTATTGTTGAAAATGCGACCCCCCTGTTATGGAGTGGCTGGCTGCAATGGCAAATTATGTTAAACTCCAGTTTATATCAATAAAATGATTTACTAATTGCTAAACTAATCGAATTGAATACCAAGTATTGCTATATTTGTATTATAAATTTGAATAATACATCCTCAAAAAAAAATATTCAATGAGATTAGCTAGATATTATTTAATGGCACTTCTAATGCCTTCCTTGTTTCTTTTTTCATGCGTACCAGCCAAAGAGTTCCAGTCTTTACAAGATGAAAAAGTGAAATGTGATGAGGAACGAGAAAAGTTGACCGATGAGAATGAGGCATTAAAAGTGAGTGTTAAAGAGCTTGAGAGTAAGTATAACGTAATGAAAGCTGAGTACGAACAGCTAATTGCCGATAGCCTTTCGCGTTCTGTTGAGGTGAATAGGCTTAAGGACGATAACGCTCGTTTAAACGCTCGGTATGCTGAGTTACAGGAGTTGCAGAAAAGCGTAATGGCTGGCTCACAGAAGGAAACACGTAGAGTGTTGGCTCAACTTCAAGAGACTCAAGGCGAACTTCAGGTTAAGGAGGATGCCCTTAAGGAGTTGGAGCGTCAGCTAAATGTTCGCCGAAAAAGCCTTGAGGAGATGCAGTCGTACCTTAACCAGGTTAAGAGCGATTTGGACGAGCGCAATGCCCGAATTTTAGAAATGGAACAAATACTGGCACGAAAAGACTCTGCCGTTATGGCTCTAAGGCGCACTGTGGCCGATGCGCTATTCGGTTTCGAGGGCAAAGGGTTAAGCGTGAAGCTTAAAAACGGAAAGGTTTACGTTTCGCTCGATGAGCAGCTTATGTTCAAATCGGGGAGTCACACTGTAGATGCTAATGGTGCTAAAGCCCTAAAGCAGCTGGTTCCTGTGCTGGAGCAATCGCCCGATATTAACATAATGGTTGAAGGACATACCGACGAGTTACCTTTCCCTCCAAGGGGAGAGTTGCTCGACAATTGGGATCTTAGCGTAAAGCGTGCAACATCTATTGTTCGTATTCTGCTCCAAGATTCCAAAATAGATCCTGCTAGGGTTACTGCTGCTGGCTGAAGTATTTGCTATGCTCTTCTGGAATGTAATCATCTGCCAGGATCAGACAGCCGAGGACAGTTCCATCCTGTTGATATTGAGAAAACAGCAGAAGCGCGCCAAAAGAACAGACGAACAGAGATAATTCTTACACCCAAACTCGATGAACTGCTTGAAATACTCGAAAACAACTAGCTGTTTACACTTTTGCCTCTCGTAAAACCTTAAAACGTTAAAGCTATGAAAAGAAAAGTTACGCTAGGTCTTGTTGCATTGGTTGTTGTTGCGCTGGGAGTATTCTTATCAATTCCCCAAAATCATTACATAGTTAAAGCGCTTCGCTATCAAAAGCCAAAAATACATCACTATAAAATTTTTGAGAACAGAGTTGTTGCAAAGGGCCAAGCAGAGCCTTGGCTCGAGTCGGCTAGTTTCAATGCTTACCAATTAACCGATAAGCAGCTCAATGAGCTAACCGATACCAAAACCGTAGCCTTTCTTGTGGCGCAAGACTCATTACTCCTTTTCGAAACTTACTGGGATGGCTACGGTACCGATTCGTACTCCAACTCATTCTCGATGGCTAAAAGTTTTATTGGGCTTCTCATTGGATGTGCTATTGACGATGGCTATATTCAAAGCCTCGATCAGCCTGTGGGTGATTTTTTACCCGAGTTTAAAGAGGGATCCAAGGCTAAAATAACCATTCGTCATCTTATAACCATGAGTTCTGGCCTTAGCTGGGATGAGGCCTACGCCAGCCTTTTCTCAACAACAACCCAGGCATACTACGGTAAGTTTTTGCGTGAGTTGGTAATAGATCAAACAGTTATCAATGAGCCAGGGCGCCAATTTAACTACCTGAGTGGCGACACCCAGCTGCTTTCGCTAATTGTGGCAAAAGCTAGTGGCAAAACGGTAAGCGATTATATGTCGGAAAAAATTTGGAGCAAAATAGGAGCCGAGCATGATGCCCTTTGGAGCCTCGACAAGGAAGATGGGATTGAAAAGGCCTACTGCTGCTTTAACTCCAACGCTCGCGATTTTGCCCGTTTAGGTAGGCTAATACTACACCGTGGCAGCTGGAATGGAGAGCAGCTAATATCAAAAGAATATTTAAACGAAACCTTAAAACCCACCCTTTACCTTGCCGATAAAGAGTTAGGCGGAATTCCTACCAAACGTTATGGCCATCAATGGTGGTTTGCAAATCATAGGGATCGTCATGTTATATTTGCTCGTGGCATTATGGGGCAGTACATTTTTGTGGTGCCTGAACTTAATATGATTGCTGTGCGCTTAGGGCATATAAGGCACGACGAGCGTATTGGTGGCCACCCAATTGATGTGTACCAATATCTTGACATAGCAATGGATATTGTTGAGAGCACTGGTAATTAGTTTTTGTTGATTTAAATACAACCATGGAGAAACTTAAGGCAAAACTTTTAGCATTTCCTTCTGCTGATATAAATACCTTTTCGAAGGGTAAACGACGATTGCAAAAAGTATTTCACCGCGATAAGGTGGAGTATGTCGATAAGGATCCCGAGGTTTTAGTATTCCTCACTGGGGGGTCGGAAAGAGTTGCACTGCAATCGATTCGCGAGTATGGTTTTTATCTGCTTATGGCAAGTAGTACCGATAACTCTTGGGCAGCAGCCACCGAAGTTAAAGCGTGGATGAATCAGAACAACATATCTAGCGTTTTAGTCGATTTTACAAGCCCAGAAGCGCTTGATATGGTGGAGGACTTTTACGCAGTAAAAATTGGGCTTAGTAGATTAAAAGGCCAGCGTTTCGGATTAATTGGCGAAGTTTCCGATTGGCTGGTGAACTCCAATATCGACCCTTTTATTATTAAAACCAAGTTGGGAATAGAGCAAATTGATATTCCGTGGAGTAAAGTGAACTTGGAGTCATCGAGAGATGTTGCGCCAGAATTTTTGGCCTTTTTTAAAGGGGGAAACGAAAAAAACTTGCAGGAAACCGGTGCGGTATATGAAGCTTTATCGGCAATTGTAAAAGATTATGAGTTAAATGCCTTAACTGCAGAATGTTTTTCGCTTGTTACTTCGCATAAAACTACGGCGTGCCTCGCGCTCTCAAAGCTATCTATGGATGGTGTGCCAGCAGGCTGCGAGGGCGATACGTGTAGCATGCTGGGAATGATGCTTATTAAGGAGATGTTTGGTATTGTTCCATGGATTGCCAATGTAACCCACGTAAACGAAAAAAGGGTACTTTTTTCTCATTGTACCATTCCTGCTAACCTTTTAGAGGATTTTACCCTCGATTCACATTTCGAGTCTGGAAAAGGGTTAGCCATAAAAGGAAAAATTAAAGCTCATGAGGTTACCATTCTTCGTATTGATCATACTCTGAGCAAACTCTTTGTTGGCAAAGGAAAAGTTGTAGAGGAACCCTATCAAAAGATGGGATGTCGCACTCAGCTTGCTGTAGAGGTGTCGCCCAAAACGGTAGAATATTTTAAAAATTATCCGTTGGGTAATCATCATCTTATAATACCGGGTAATCATACCTTGGGGTTAGAAATTGCTGCCCGAGTATTGAGAATGGAAAAAGTATAAAAAAAGCCGCAAAAGCGGCTTTTTTATTATACAGTTAGAATCTCTTCCTCTTTTTTGGCAAGTAGCTCGTCAACCTTTTTGTTAAACCCATCGGTTAACTTTTGAATTTCGCTTTCGGCATTCTTGGCCATATCCTCGGGTAGGCCATCTTTTTGCATTTTCTTAACTTCATCGTTGGCATCGCGGCGAGCGTTCCGAATGCTCACACGAGCATTTTCGCCTTCATTTTTCACTTGTTTTACCAGCTGCTTACGTCGATCTTCGGTTAAAGGAGGAACCGCAATGCGAATTACCTCGCCGTTATTCTGCGGGTTAAATCCAAGGTTAGCGGTGAGAATTGCTTTTTCTATGGGACCAATCATTGCCTTTTCCCAGGGCTGAACGGTAATGGTTCGTGCGTCTAATGTTCCCACGTTAGATACCTGTTGTAGCGGGGTCATTGAGCCGTAGTAATCGACCATTATTGTCGAGAGCATTGCTGGGTTTGCCTTACCCGCTCTAATTACTCGAAGCTCATCGTCGAGGTGCGATATGGCCTTTTCCATTCGCTCCTTGGCTTCTTCTATGCAGAAATTAATTTCTTCAGTCATAATTGTAAAGGGTTTAGACCATAAAAGTATTTAATTTTTCACCAAAGTTCCAATATTTTCGCCAGAAACTAATTTTTTTAGATTTCCGGGTGTGTTCATATCAAACACAACAATGGGAAGGTTGTTCTCGCTGCACATGGTAAATGCCGTTAAATCCATCACCTTTAGTTTTTTCTCGTACGCCTCATTAAAAGTAATGGTGCTATACTTAGTGGCTTTTGGATCTTTCTCAGGATCTGCGGTGTAAACTCCATCTACCCTTGTGCCTTTTAGTAGCGCTTCGGCCTCAATTTCAACCCCTCGCAATGCCGATGCGGTATCGGTGGTGAAGAATGGATTTCCAGTACCTCCAGCAATAATTGCTGCGTAACCATTACGAAAAGCCTCTAGCACTTTGGCTTTTGTAAACAGCTCACCAACGGGTTCCATTTTGGTGGCTGTAAAAACTTTGGCTTTGCCTCCAATGCTCTCAATGGCGCTTTGCAGGCCCAAACTGTTTATTACCGTTGCTAACATCCCCATTTGATCGCCCTTAACCCGATCAACACCTTTTGATAAGCCGCTCAGTCCCCGGAAAATATTTCCACCCCCAATCACAATCCCAACCTCAATGCCTTGTTCTACAATCTCTTTTACTTGCTGTGCGTAAGTGTTTAGTATCTCGGGGTTAATGCCATAGCTATCGTTGCCCATTAGCGCTTCGCCGCTTAGTTTTAGTAGTACCCTTTTGTATTTATTCATTGTTATGGTTTTGTGGTGTAAAAATAGCGAAAAATCTTTTTATGTTACTATCCTTTTACTAGTATGAATCCTGCCCAATCGAGGGGTAAAAATCCTTTGGCTATGCAGTCGAGTTTGGCAAGCTGTAATGCCTTAGCATAGCTGTTGCCTTTTAAGAGATGCTTGTAAAAGCGTACCATGAATTCTTTGGTTTTCTGGTCGTGAACCTTCCAAAGCGATGCAATAACATTTTTAGCACCTGCGTAAATAAAACCACGGGGTAATGCCAATACCCCTTCGCCTTCTATTATCTCTCCCAAACCAGTTTTACAGGCCGACAAAACAACTAAATTGGCGTTGGTTTCAACGCTGAATAGCTCTGGCATTCGTAAAAAGTAGCTGGGGGGGTCAGCTTGGTTGCTGTAAAAAAACAGCCCGCTGTTGTAGCCGCTGCTGCTAACGCCATGGCTTGCTATGTGAATAATCGAGTAGTTGGGTAGCTCCTCAATAAACCTCTGCTTTGTTGCCTTAGAGCCAGTAATTATTTTATATTCTAATTTGCTTGATTTGAACATCTTGGCAATCTCATCAACCTCAGTTTGGGAGTATGGAAGTGCGACTAGAGAAGTTCTGTTGCTTTGAGTTCTAAAAACCTCATTGTCGCTAACAATTGCTTGGCTTAAAATAGTTGGTGCAATAACGTTGTCTTCTT
>CAZTFJ010000121.1:0-7994 GCA_964612255.1 uncultured Rikenellaceae bacterium
ATTAGCATAACCAATACTTATTAACTTAAATTATTAAGATGATTGCATTCAAAAACTGGTCGATTGCACAGAAGATTGGAGTTATTCTCGGCTTTCTGATAACTTTTTCACTACTAACTTTTGTTTTCTATAGGGTTAATAGTTTATCAACTAATAGCTATTTGATTGAAATAGCTAGCCGTAATCAGATGCTAATTAAGAGCATTGCATACCAATCGGAATATATTCACCGTAAACCCGAAGCCAGCAAGCAGCAATTACGCTGGGCTATTGGTTTGCTCGATAAGTCAGTTGCTGTATTGAAATCGGGGGGAGTGGCACCCGATATCAACGGGAGTCCTGAAGTTCCTAGCATTTACAAAAGGTTTAAGCGCGAAGTAGATCAAGTAGAATCGGTTTGGGAACCTTATCGCACTCAGTCGCAAAAAATTTTAAATGGACAAACTGCCGATATGCTCAATGCCTTGGTTTATATCGAGGAGCACACAGAAACTCTTGTAAATGCAAGCGATGCCCTAGTCGATGCCCTTGTTGAGTGGGATCAAAATCGGAACTCAAAAACAAGCATAATATTTACTCTCTTGTTGTTGGTAAATTTTGGCTCATTATTCATTTTGCTATGGGTTATCAGAAAGTATATCATCAACCCAGTACGCGAGGTGCTTCCCTACTTTATGGATATGTCAAATGGAATTGTGGGGCACAAGCTCAACAAGTCAGCCAACGATGAAATTGGGCTGCTTATCAACTCGTTCAACAAGATGAACGATAGGCTTAAAGATATTGTTGGTGTAATAACTACAGGTGCAGGAAATATTGTAAATGGCAGCGACCAGATAAGCGAGTCGGCACAAATGGTGTCGCAGGGAGCCTCAGAACAAGCTGCTTCTGCCGAAGAGATTTCATCATCTATTGAAGAGATGGTGGCCAATATTCAGCAGAACTCCGACAACTCTATGCAGGCCGAGAAGATTTACAGAACTGCAGAGGATATGATGAAGCAAACTGCTGGGGCTAGCAAAGAGAGTATGGAAGCCATTGCTGTTATTTCCGAAAAGATTACGGTAATAAACGATATCGCGTTTCAAACCAACATACTGGCCCTAAATGCAGCGGTTGAGGCAGCTCGGGCAGGTGAGCACGGAAAGGGGTTTGCCGTGGTGGCCGCCGAAGTGCGTAAACTGGCCGAACGAAGCCGATTGGCTGCTGACGAAATAATCTCTCTTTCCGATAAGTCGTACAACAAAACAAGCTATGCCCTTAAGCTGGCTGGCGATTTGGCCAGTGAGGTGGGAAAAACTTCGCAGATGATTCATGAAATATCGGCGGCTAGCCAGGAAATGAACGAAGGTGCAAATCAAATAAATAATGGCGTACAGCAAATGAATAACGTTATTCAACAGAATGCAGCTGCCAGCGAGGAACTCGCTACAAGTGCCGAAGAATTTGCCAGTCAAGCCGAGCAGCTAAAAGACGCCATCGGTTTCTTTAAAACCACCGACAGCCAGCTGGTCAGATCAAAAAAGAGTGGGGGTGAGTTGGTGGGTTGGAACGACTCATTTAAAATTGGAATTAGCTGGGTAGATGAGCAGCATAAAGTACTTTTTGGACTAATAAATAAGCTATACACAACCTATGGCAAGGCCAAAAGTAAAGCCAAGCTAAAAGAGGTGCTAAACGATTTGCTCGACTATACAATTTATCACTTTGGCAATGAGGAAGAGGTGTTTAAGAAAATTGATTACCCGGGTACCGAAAAACATTTGGTTCAGCATAAGCGTTTTATCGATCAAATTAAAACCTTCCGCCAAGAGTTTAACGCTGGAGATGTTTCAGTAGCTCTTGATGTGGTGCACTTTCTGCAAGATTGGCTTGTAACACATATCCAGCGAACCGATAAGGCCTATGTTGATGCGTTTCGCGAGCATGGGATACATTAAATTTATTATAACTCAAGGCAATTATGGTGGTATTAAAAAAACTGGTATGGACGGATAAGCTGTCGATGTTTCATGAAAAGCTCGACAATCAGCATCAAACACTTTACGGGTATATTAATGAGATTATTGAGCTAGAACAACTCTATCCAAAATCTGAAAAGTTTGCCGAAATACTATCTGGCATTACCGACTATGGTCTTGAGCATTTTAAAACTGAAGAAAAGTTGATGAATAAAATGCTTTACCCTGAAAGTTTTATGAGCAAGCATATCGATGAGCATAGGGGTTATATTTACAAGGTAGCTATGTTTAACACCAACTTTATGCAGCCAGGTTATACCGAGCCTGTTGAGGTTATAAAATTCCTAAAATCGTGGTGGACAAACCATATTCTTAAGGCCGATATGCATTTCAGTTTATTCATCCGTAGGCAATTGTCTTCATAAATTATTCTGTATATTTGTTTTATAATCAACTAAAGCTGAAAACTATGGGTTTTTTTACTTGGCAAAACAAATTTGCTGTCGATATCGAAAGCATCGACAATGACCACAAAAAGTTGGTAGAACTTATTGACGAGTTATACACTGCTATGAGTCAGGGTAAGGCAAAGGATATTATACAGGGTGTTGTTAAGGACTTGGCCGATTATACTCGCGTTCACTTTAGGCGAGAGGAGTTTTACATGACCAGCACAAACTATAGCGAGAAAGATTCACACAAGCAGGCGCATGGTGCATTTATCAAGAAGGTTGAGGAGTACCAGCTTAAACTAAGCGAAGGGAAAGACAATATATCCATTGAGGTGGTGTCTTTCTTGCGCGATTGGCTTACCGGTCATATTCTTAATACCGACAAGAAACTTACGCCGCATTTAAAGAATTACGGAATTGATTAGAACCGATTTAGGCTAGTTGTATGAAAAAGATTCTTGTTGTGGAGGATGACCCCATTATGAGAGAAACGATTCAGGATATTCTCAGTTTCAATGGGTATGAGGTGGACTGCGCCAAAGGAGGAGTTGATGCAATTGAGAAAATTTATGATACAAATTACGACCTAATAATTACCGATTTGCTTATGCCAAGGCGCGATGGTTATGATGTTATCCACTCGGCTATAGGTCAAAATCCTAACGCTCGTATTATGGCTATCTCGGGAGGAGGCTCAATTTCTGCCAATGAATACCTGGCTATGGCCAAAGATATTGGAGCCAAAATGGTACTGAGCAAACCCTTTGATGTAGACCATTTTATAACGATGGTTCGTACAACTATTGAGTTGGATAAATAGCAAAAAAGGGGAACAAACGTTCCCCTTCTTTTTTTTCCTTTATCTCTTGCTTTATTGGCACTTAAGCACTTCTTTCATTTGGTACTCTGCGGCCGCTTTAAACGATCCGGTAAGCGCATTGCTGAACGATTGGCAAGCCTGTGCAGTATCGCCCTGATTTTGGTATGCAACACCCATTTGGTAGTGAACACCAGCCTCATCAACATTGCCATTTGCTTTTTCAAGGGCAAGTTTGCTATACTCAAGTACTTTTTCCCAGTTCTTAAGTTCAGAGTAGTTCATAGCAACAACATAGTAAAGCAAACCATCGGTGTCGTCGAATTCAATGGCCTTGGTTATGTATTTAATTGCTTCCTCAAAGTTCTTAGCCTTTTGAGCCTCGTCGCCAGTTTGTAGCAAATATGCTTTTGCTTTTTTCTGAGCACTTTCGGCTTGCTTCCTATCGTTTGCAGCAGTGGCTACATCCATAGTCTTTTTAAGATACTCAAGCATTCCGTCAAAGTTCTCCTGCTTTTCATTGGCTAGAGCAATGCCAAGGTATGGGTCTGGGTAGTCGGCTTTTATACTAATGGCTTTGTTGAAATAGTCAATGGCCTTTTCGTAGTTGTCGGCGCGATACTCCATATTTCCCATTTGGTTGTATAGCTGGGGGATAATCCTCTCAACTCGACCTTTGGTGTTTTTGTCAAAATAAGCCTCGGCAGTTTCTTTGGCCTTTTCGAGCTGCTCAAGGGTTTGTTCCATTTTTTGGGCTCGGTACAAAGTCATAGCGTACTGAAGATGTGCGGTTGGTATTAAATCTTCTATCTTGCGCTTAATGTCCTCTCCTTCAAACTCTAAGTCTTCGCTAATGCGCAACGCTTTGTAAAGATGCTCAACGGCTTTTTCTGGTTTCTTTTCATTAATCAGGGTTGCTCCAGTATTGTACTCCTCGGTTGCCTCTTTTAATGTTTGAGCGCTAATAAAGTACGGCGCAACTACCAACGTTACTAGTCCTAAAAGTTTAAAAAGCTTGTTAGTTTTCATATTGATATAATTATTTGGTTGTTTCAAATTTTAAAAACGCATAAAAATAGTAAGTTACATCTTTTTACGGGGCACAATGTAAAAATTTAGAATCACTTTAAATAGGGCAAATGCCATAAACGTCAAATTTTACCTTTTTTTCACAAAGAATTCTTTTATAAGTTTGCTAGCATCATCTCCCAGAATTCCACTTATAACCTTTGTTTTTGGGTGTAAAAGTTTTGTCGATATTGTTGCAAACCCACGTTTGGGGTCGTCTACAGCATAAACTAGTTGGCCTAGTTGACTCCAAAAAAGTGCTCCAGCACACATTGGGCAAGGCTCTATGGTTACCTATAGGGTGCAGTGGTTTAAATACTTTGCACCAAGGTATTCTGTGGCTGCTGTTATGGCTTGCATCTCTGCGTGGGCAGTTGGATCGTTAAGCGTTTCGCTTAAGTTGTGTGCACGAGCAATTATTTGTCCTTGGCAAACAACTACAGCTCCAATGGGAACCTCGTCTTTTTGTTTTGCTTTTTCGGCCTCTTTTAGGGCCTCGCGCATATATTTTTCGTGTATGTCCATATTTAACTATGTAAAGTATTTCTAGTTTTGCAAAAAAGATGCCACTAATTGTAAGCATGGCGAATTCTTGTTACCTTCGCAGGCTGAATAAAATGCTATAAAAAATGTATAGAACGCACACTTGCGGACAGTTACGCTCCGCCGACATTGGACAAAAAGTAACCCTTAGCGGATGGGTGCAACGCATCCGAAACTTGGGAGGAATGACTTTTATCGATTTACGCGATAGGTACGGAATTACACAACTTGTTGCCGATGAGAATACAGACAAGAAATACATTGAAGTAATTGAAGAGCTGGGCAGGGAGTATGTTATCCGTTGCGAGGGAGAAGTACTTGAGCGGTCAAGTAAGAATTCAAAAATATCTACAGGTGATATTGAGGTGCGCATTGAGTGCATTAGAATTCTTAATGCATCGGAGGTGCCACCTTTTACCATTGAGGATGAAACCGATGGTGGCGATGAGCTAAGGATGAAGTATCGCTATTTAGATATCCGTAGAAACCCCGTTAAAAATGCGCTAATGCTTCGCCACAAGGTGGGGCAAGCCGTTCGTAGATATCTCGATTCGCTAGATTTCTTAGAAATTGAAACGCCCTTTCTTATAAAATCGACCCCCGAAGGTGCGCGCGATTTCGTTGTGCCTTCACGTATGAACCCCGGCGAGTTTTACGCATTACCTCAGTCTCCTCAAACCTTTAAGCAACTCCTAATGGTGGCGGGTATGGATAGGTATTTTCAAATTGTGAAATGTTTTCGTGACGAGGACCTTAGGGCCGACAGGCAACCAGAGTTTACTCAAATAGACTGTGAAATGTCGTTTGTTGAGCAGGAGGATGTGCTAAAGACATTTGAAGGATTGATAGTATCGCTGTTTAACGAGATACTGGGGGTTGAGTTTAAAAAGCCTTTCCAGCGAATGACCTACAACGATGCTATGTCTTTGTATGGATGCGACAAACCCGATTTACGATTTGGAATGGAGATTCGCAACTTAACCCAGCTGGCAAAGGGCAAAGGATTTGTGGTTTTTGATAATGCTGAGCATATTGGCGGTATTGTAGTACCTCAGGCGGGCGATTACTCGCGCAAGCAGCTCGATGAGTTAACCAAATTTGTTCAGCGTCCACAAATTGGCGCAAAAGGATTAGTTTACGTTAAGCTGTCAGCCGATGGCGAGGTTAAATCATCGGTTGATAAATTCTTCTCGCCCGATGATTTAAACCAGTGGGCAGCCCATATGGGTGCCAACAATGGCGATTTGCTACTTATAATGGCGGGTGAGCGAACTCAAACTCTAGAGGCAATTGGGCAGCTGCGTTTAGAGATGGGGAATAGGTTAAACCTTAGGTCTTCAAATGTATTTACACCTTTGTGGGTGGTAGACTTTCCTCTGCTCGAGTGGGATGAGGAAACTAAGAGGTTTTACGCTAAGCATCACCCATTCACCTCGCCAGTTCTTTCCGATGTGCATCTGTTCGAGTCGGATCCTGCAGCGATACGAGCCAATGCTTATGATTTGGTGATTAATGGCGTTGAGATTGGTGGTGGTTCAATCCGAATTTTTGATAGAGAGCTGCAGCATAAAATGTTTAAAGTTCTTGGATTTACAACAGAGGAGGCCGAAGAGCAATTTGGATGCTTGCTTAATGCATTCAAGTACGGAGCACCACCTCACGGAGGAGTAGCTTTTGGTTTCGATAGGCTTTGTTCCATAATGGGCGGTTCCGAATCGATTCGCGATTACATTGCCTTCCCCAAGAACAACTCAGGTAGAGATGTTATGATTGATTCTCCTTCGTCTGTGTCGCAACAACAACTCGATGAGTTACAAATAAAACTTGCCGATAACAAAGCGCACTAGCATTTGATTATATATTGAAAAATGGGTTGGCATTTTTGTCAGCCCTTTTTTTATTTTTCCTGCTTTTCATATCTGTTTGGATTATAGATGTGTACCATAATACTAATTTTTATTTTCTGTTTGTTTTTGAAAATAAAAAATTGCTTTACCTTTAAAGCCAATTTATTATCAATTAGTTAATCCAAATAAATCATTCTATGAAAAAATTATCACTCACCAATTCAGAGTTTAACCACTTGCGCGACATCTATTTAAGCGAATTGGATAAAGCCTTAAAAAGAGTTGAGCATCTAACTGCGATACTAAAGAAAATTGATACCGACTTTGATCCTCCTAAAGAGGATGAGCTAGTTAAACAGTATCAACAAATAAAAAAAGCAAAGCCTGCAGTAAAAGAATCGTCTGCGCCAAAAAGAAAAGTTAGCACTAAGCGTGTTGCTAAAAATAAAACATCGAAGAAAACAAGAAAACCAATTGTAAATAAGGGGAGTGGTAAAAATAAGGTGAAGTGGAACGACTTTGTAATAAATACAATAAAGGAAAGGAATGCACCAATTTTATCTTCTGAATTGTCGGAGATTGCCCTTAAGCATTTCGATGTTAGCGAGGCTGATGTACCCAAGGTTAAAAGGGTTATTTCGGGAGCGCTTTCGAAACTTGTTACAATGGAAAATAAGCTTATTGCCCAAAAGTTACCAGATTCTCGTGTAAAAAAGTATGGTTTGGTTGAGTGGTTCGATGCAAAGGGTAACTTAAAACCAGAGTTTAGCGGTAACTAGTAACATATAGTTAACTCTTTAGCGCAGGTTTATAGCCTGCGCTTTTTGTTATTTTCTATCTCGATGCCGCAACAAGCTCTTGTAGCAAATGCGGGTTAGTTTCAATGGAGTTGCCTACAACAACCATTGATGCACCTGCCAATCGTATTGCACAAATATCTTCAGGTGTCTTAATTCCTCCGCCAACAATTACTGGAATATTAATATTGCGGCAAACAGTTTCAATTAGAGCTGTTGGAACAGGGCTTTTTGCTCCGCTTCCTCCTTCAAGGTAAATGGTTTTTAAACCCAGTTGCTCTCCGGCTAGCGCTGTGGCAAGGGCTAAGTCGGGTTTGCTGCGAGGTATGGGTATGGTATTGCTCATGTATTGTGCCGATGATGTTTCGCCAGAGTCGATTAGCATATAGCCAGTGGGAATAACTTCCATACCACTTTCCTTAATGGCTTGCGATGCAATTACTTGGTTACCAATTAAATATTCAGGATTTCGTCCCGAAATTAGCGATAGCAATAGGATGGCATCGGCA
>CAZTFJ010000122.1:0-965 GCA_964612255.1 uncultured Rikenellaceae bacterium
TTTGCACAGGGTACCCCTAGGCCAAGTTGGACTGATGACTGGTATATAAACAACAATACCAAGCCCAGCATTTCTGGGGAATCGAACGAACTTGGTTTTTACGACAAGTTCTCGGGTACACAGCAAATTACCCTTACTACTGGTGAAGTTGACTGTGCTACGTACAACCATTCCCTAATGGCTTATAACGTAAATATTGTTGACGAAGACCTAGACCCAAGATTAACTCCCACCCCTAAAACTGGCGAAGAGTTTAACTTTGAAATGGTTTACCAAGGCTCTGTTAGCAGCTCTGCTTCTAATAATAACTACGATACACACTCCTCCGATTTTGGCGACCCCGATCCTAGTATGTATTCAAACTGTCCAAAATCGTTAACGGTTACCATCCCTGAGAATGCAATTATCACCAATGTTTATACTTATTACCAACTTAACCCAAACAATGGAGCCGATTTAACTCAGGCCCGCTCTCGAATAGTTTGCACAAACAATGGTGGAGTAGCCGAAGGCACATATTACTCGGGAGTATCATACAATGGTGGCACATGGGGATACAGAAATGGCGATCTAAATACTTTCAATGGCATTACTGGTGGTGGTGATATAACATTTGAACTTCACCTATTTAGAACTTGGGGTGGCAGCGGTTGTAATACCGACTATCTTTATATTAATTATTGGCATTTAAGAGTAGATTACACCCTTTCACCTGCAGCATTCCCTCAAGGCACGCTTTACACCCTTGCCCTTGAGCATACAAATGGCGACCCAGTGCTTGACCCAGAAACCGAAGAACCTGTGGTACTTGGCACATACACAGCCAACGAAACCAACGATACTATTTTTGGGGCAGCAACAATACCAACCTTTGTTGAGACTGGCGTTTACAATGTACGTGCATACACTGAGTACCAAAACAACGACGAGCTATGCCAATGGGATGATATAGTTAAGTATAACCT
>CAZTFJ010000122.1:1040-7962 GCA_964612255.1 uncultured Rikenellaceae bacterium
CCTATGGCGAATGGCCAACCGATATTAAAATGGCTGCAGTAGTTAAAGCTGGCTTAGGTGGTGGGCAAACCCACTATCAAGTTATTGGGCAATCTACAGCAACAGGACAAGAAGTATCAATTGCCGATGTTAACATGATTGATGCCCCTTGGTACAACAACAATAATGATGCAATTACCAATTACGAAATTGGTGTTGTGGCATACCAAGGCGACGAGCTAATTCTACAGAACCAATCCATTGGTGCTTTAACTAAAGACGATGACTTTATTGAGTTTGTAGGTTCAACCGATTTGGGCAGTTACTTTGATCAAGTGGGCGAGCGAAAAGCGCTAACCCGCGCATTCGATCTAACTGCACTTACCGATGTAAACCTACAGTTTGAGTATAGGGCAATTAGTATTACCCCATCGGCCAATACGCTACCACAGCTTCTGGTTACCACCGATGGCGGAGAAACTTTTGATACCCTTGTTGTGGAGCAATCGCCTTATGGGGAAATTGGGTTACTTGACCCCAACATTGGCTGGATAACGTACACCGTTCCTGTTGACGAAAAGTACCTAACCGCAGCAACGCATTTTATGTGGGTACAGCCAATTAATCAAGGGCTAAATCAAGACCAATGGTTAATCCGCAACATTTACATAAACTCAGGCAATAGTAACGTATTTGAAGGGTTTGAGCGTTGGGTAGATATAACCCTTGATTGGCCAAAACTTGGTAATTGCACCTGGGACAGAATTGCCAAGGAGCAAGGCTTAGAACCAGCACTTTCCCATGGCAACACGTTTAACTGTGGATGGACACTTAACGTTCACCCAGGAACCGAAGAACTTATGCCTGCACTACCTGCTGGCACTGAGGTTGAATTCTTCGTATGGGACGCTATAGCCGATGATTTTGTTCTAGATCCTGCTAACGGCGAGCCAATTTCGTTGGGAAAAACAACAAAAGTTGATACCCTTGAGGCTTCTATTCCATTCCTATTGGAAAGAGAAAGCTACACCGTTAGAGCATTTGCTGTTCTTGATGATGTAGAATATGACGAAAGCAACGTTTCTACCATTAACATTTACAATGCGGTTATTAGGCCAACCCTTGTGGAAGCTAATCCTGTATTATTCTCAGGTAATGAGGTTGAGTTCGAGGCAACGCTCGAAAACACTATTGACCCAACCCTATTTAACAACACATGGTTCAACCTTATTATGAACTACGATGGTAAAGATTGGCTAATGGCTACCCAACAAGGCCTAACCAATAACTTTACGGCTACCATTCCTCCATTTGTGGAAGGAAACTACAACTTTAGAATTGAAGCATCGGACACCGAAGCAATGGGTGAAGTTGGCGATATTCTATCATCGCTGGTAAATAAAACACTTGCTAATGCCGACTTCCCAACATGGTATGTAGGCAATCACAATGTGGCAAATAATACAAATGGTTTAATGGGGCAACTGGTTTCATACCCATTGGATCTAACTACTTTCGAGACTGTTAAGTTTAAACTCAAAATTGAGAAGCCACTAGAAGAGTTAACCGACGACCAAAAAATGGTTTTCAGCTACTCAATTGATGGTGGCGTATCGTTTGTTGATATCCATACATACCCCGATACTCGCTTTGTTGATTCTGTATATTTCGACAACGAAGACCCAACCAATTGGTTCAACGAGGAGTTAACTCTTCCTGCCGAAGCAATTACCGAGGAAACCATACTTCGCTGGAGAGTTGAAGAATCGAAAGGTTTTGCCCGTATCGACGAGATACAACTTATGGCGATTACTGGCGATTACAACCAAGTTCCTGTTAATTCAATCAACACTAACGTAGGTATTAGCCCTCAGCGCATCAACGTTACCCCAGTTAGCCTGTCGGCATGCCCCGATGCAACAGTTGAACTTGACTACAACATTAGAGGCCGCTTTGGCGATGATGTAATTGTTGGTGTTCAGGCTAATCCTGGTGGTGTTATTAACATCGAGGGCAAACCGCTAACTTTTGACGGGGTTACCCATGGCACTGGGACTATATCGTTTAATTTAGGGCTTATTGATAACGAGTTATCTGGTTCAAATGTAACCTTCCGCCTTATCATTAACGACGAAACCAATCCCGATTATCCCTATAATACAGGTGACATCTACTCCTATTATAGCGAAAACGGAGTTAATATCCTAGAAGTAAATGCTAGTTCTGTAACGCTGGCAGCATCGCCACAGGAGTCGTGCGCTAACGAGGAACGAATTATCACCATTGGTGGAATTCAGCCATACTATAGCTACGAGCTAATTAACTTTGTAACTGGCGAAACTATTTACGAAGCGATTATTGCAGATCCAGAAAACGAGGAGCTAACTACCGACGAAACATCCGACGGTGTTTATCCATACTACAACACTGGATCCAATGCGCTTAAAGTAAATATTGGAGCAATTAACGAGTTTACTCGGATTGAAGTTAAGGTAACCGCTCTTAACTCACGGGGAACAAGCTGTGAAAGTAAAATACCCGACCAAATTATTGATCTAGAGGTAAGAGACAGCTACGCATTATTTATCGAAACCTCACCAGGCGTTTGGAGCCCACTAGCAGATAGCGAAAATTTTGTTTATTGCGGATCTGCCAATACCGATAGGTTTGCTATTGGCTACTACAATAACAGTGGCAATTTTGCCTACGCAAATGCTAAGTGGTACAGGGTAAGGCAAGATGAGTCAATGTTGCTGCTTAGTACATCAAACGTATTCAACTCATTTAACTCTAGCGGAACTTATGTAGCTAAGTTTGATGATGGCGACTGTGGCCAAATTGAGTACTCGTTCAACGTAACTATCAACGAGCTACCTGAACAACCACAGATAACCATAGGAGGTGAAATTCACAACTCCATTGAGCTGTGTCACGATGGCGAGGTAATTCTTACAGCAACTGAGGGTTACAACTATTACAAATGGAAAAGAAACGGGTCTGTTGTTTTTGGCAACAACCAGTCTATCACTGTAACCGAGGCAGGTACATACCGCGTTCAAGTATCGAATGCACCATTTGGTGAAAACTGTCCTAGCGACAATTCAAAACCTGTTGATGTAATTGTTAACGATTTACAAACTGTATCATTTGCATCAACAACGGTTAACTTATGCCCCTCAGGCGATAGTGTTGCAGAAGTTACCGTAAATAGTATTGAGCAGGATGTTACTTATCATCTGGTTAATAATGCCACTGCCGACACTGTAGCAACTTTTGCCAGCACAAACTGGACAATAACATTTGAAACAGAGCCAATTACCGAAGACTCACAGTATTCGGTATATGCCGAGCATGATGTTAATGGTTGCACAAAACTTGTAAGTAGTAACATATTAACTATTAGGCTACTCCCAACTTACGAGTTACTAGCGCATAATGGCACATACTATGAGCCCGCTCTCGAAGCTTACTGCCAAGGAACCACGCTAGCCATTGGCGAAGCAGACGCAACGCTAGCTTCCGCAGGAACCATAAAATGGTATAAGGACAATATCCTTATAGATGCTGGAGTTGTTAATACCTTTGCCAGTGAACCCGGCATATACTGGGCCGAATGGGAACTTAATGAAGATTGCACATACACCACCGAACAGGTTACAATATCTTCAAACCCTGTGCGCCCAACTATTACTTACACCGAGGCCCTTGAGTTCTGCGAAGGTAATGGCAGTCTAACCCTAACAGCACCTGAAGGATTTGCTCAGTACGAATGGACTAGAGACAACTTTACCATAAGCAACGTAGCGTCTACAGAAAGCAGTATCGCAGTTAACTTATCTGGCGATTACAGGGTTAAAGTGATTAACGAGAATGGTTGCGAAAGTGAACCATCAAGCGCAGTTGAGGTAACTGTACATAGCAAACCTAACACGCCAAGTTTTACTGTGATTAACAGAGTTCTGTGCGAACCAGGAGTTGTTAGCGTTGAGGTTCACAACGCTCAGTCCGATGTATATTACCAGCTTTACAACTCAACTACCGGTGAGGCCACTGGTGATGCTCGCTTAGGTTCAGACAACCTAATTCTACAGTCTGATGTAATAACAGAAAACACAAAGATTGAAGTTAGAGCAAACAGAGCCGAAGTTGATGGATGCTATGCAGTTGCCTACTACAACAACGAGATAAAAGTTTACGACCTTTACATCGATGTTAATGGCAACACGCTTATTGCATCTATCCCTTACGACCAAGCAGACTCATACCAGTGGTACCGCAACGATAGGTTGATAAGTCAAGGTGGCACATCGCGCACGCTTAACATCTACGACGATGCATCGTACAAAATTGTAGTAGTTACTTACGATGGCTGTACTTTGGAATCGTCGGTTGGTCGCGAAGGCGAGCCAGAACCTGAGGAGCAATCAGTGGCCACTTCACTATCGCTGTTCCCCAACCCTGCAAGCGATAACATCACCATTAACTTTACAAGTGCCGATGATAACAGTGTTCGCATAAGGATACTCAACATTAGTGGTGAGGTAGTATTTGAGAAAGAGGTAGAGAAAGCAAACACCGAGCTCAAGTACGTTATTCCTGTGCGTATGCTAAATAATGGCGCATACATTATTCATGTGATAGGTAAGCAGGATGTGAAAGTTCAACAGTTTATTAAATTTTAAATAAGTAAATACTATGAATAAACTAAAGCATATCATTGTTTTCATCGGGCTAGCCTTTTTCATGAATGGCTGTATGGAACCCGTTGAGCCAACCAATGTACAGATACTCACCGGAGAGTGGGAAGTGGTTAGCGTAATTGCCGACAGGCAGCTAAACGACCCCGACAATATTTTTGGAGAGGAATCGGTACTCCATTTAGACAGGAACGAAACCTTTCTATTCATAAACGTGGATGGTCGGGCAAAGGCAGGTACGTGGGCTGCAACAGAAGCAGCGCTTACCCTAACCGATCCTGATGAGGGGAACATTGCGTTTACCATTGTTTACTCCAACTACAACAAGTTACACGCTTACTACACCATTAGCAACTCGCTTACTGGTGATATTGAGCTACGCTATCTGTTCGAAAGAATTAAATAGCACAAATCATGCAATAAAAAAAGCCGCCCGTTTGGGCGGCTTTTTTTATGAGATACCGGAAACCTAATTAAGGTCAGCAAATTTCTTAATCCATTTAGCTATTATTGCATCAAATAGAAGTGGCCGACACACATAGTACAAACAAAAATCATATTTAAAATGAAAAGGTTTAGCCTATTACTGATTGCAATACTAGCCGTTTTTCAAGGTATTGCCCAATTTGAAAAACAAAAAATTACCCTAGAAGACATTCACCGCGATGGGACATTCTACGCCCGTTCTGTTCGGGGTATCGTATCGATGAACGATGGAGAGCACTATACCGTTATGGAGCGCGGCGGCAAAATTGCTCGTTACAGCTACGCTAAGGGCGAACTGGTTGACGTACTATTCGATGCATCGGAATTCGACATAAAACCATTTAGCAGCTATGAACTTAGTGCCGACGAAAAGAAAATACTGCTCACCACCGAGGTGAACTCTATATACAGGCATTCGTTCACTGCAAACTACTTTATTTACAACCTGGAGGACAAAACGATTACCCCCTTGTCGGAAAATGGCGCACAGATGTTGGCCACCTTCTCGCCCGATGGAGAAAAAATTGCCTTTGTGCGAGGTAACAATATCTTTATAAAATCGCTAGCCACTGGTGAAGAGAAACAGATTACTTCCGATGGAAAGTTTAACCACATAATAAACGGCGCAGCAGATTGGGTGTACGAAGAGGTGTTTGCCCTTACCACAGGAATACAATGGAGCCCCGATAGCCGTAATCTGGCATTTTACAGGTTTGACGAAAGCAACGTAAAGGTTTTTCATATGCCCATGTACCAAAATCAGCTATACCCTCCAAACTACTCGTTTAAATACCCCAAAGCTGGCGAAGAGAATTCGCTGGTAAGCATTAACGTATACAACCTGCAATCGGGAAAAACCACACCAATGGATGTTGGGCCAGAAACCGACCAGTACATTGCCCGCATAAAATGGACAGCCAATCCAGAGCAACTCAGCATGGTTAGGCTAAACAGATTACAAAATAAGCTGGATATTCTTTTGGCCGATGCCAAAACTGGAAAATCAGAAGTGCTTTACACCGAAGAAAACAAGTACTACATTGAGGAACCAAACGACGACTACCCCATTTACAGTGCCGATGGAAAGCATTTTATTATTACTAGCGAAATAGATGGTTACAACCACATCTACCTCTACTCAATGGATGGGAAATTGGTTAGCCAGCTAACCAAGGGCACAAACGAGGTGCGCTCGGTTTATGGCTACGATGCCAAAAAGAAACGTATTTACTATAACGCATACGATAACTCGCCATTACGTTCAGCTGTTTGCTGGATATCGACAAACGGTAAAAAGCAAGAAAAAATTTCGACGCTAACAGGAACGAACTCAGCCGACTTTAGCAATGGCTTTAAGTACTACATCCATTTTCACTCATCGATAAACACCCCAACGCTGGTAACGCTACACAATGCCAAAGGCAAAGAGCTTAGAGTTCTGGAAGATAATGCCCAGCTAAAAGAAACCATGGCCAAGTACGATATCCCCGAGAAAGAATTCTTCACATTCACCACCTCAGAGGGGATTGAACTGAATGGATATATGGTAAAACCTTTGAATTTTGATGAGAGTAAAAAGTATCCTGTGTTAATGTACCAGTACAGCGGACCTGGTTCGCTAACCGTAGTTGACAGGTTTGGTATTGGTTGGGATCAGCAGCTGGCCACCGATGGCTATATGGTAGTTGCTGTAGATGGTCGTGGCACTGGTGGTCGTGGCGAAGAGTTTAAGAAAATAACCTACGGACAGCTTGGCTACT
>CAZTFJ010000123.1:0-7933 GCA_964612255.1 uncultured Rikenellaceae bacterium
CTTTGAAGTGTTGAGCATTAAATTTAGTGGCGTTTAAAAGCGTAAGTATAGATATATTTAGGCGAAATTTAAACGATAAAAGGCCTTCAGCGTAAATAATTATCACTCACAACTCAGACAACAGTATAAAGATGGAAGCAATTAATCGAAATCCTTTCCAACTATTTATTACCTTAGGTCTTAGTATCTTTCTTTTCACAAGTTCAATGGCTTTTGGTTTAACCCCTGAGAGATCTAAAAGTGTTGATCCGGTTCTTATCAACGGAACGAAGTATAATTTTTTTCCTACTAATATTGACGGGCACCAATACCTGATTAGTCAAGATTTTTCTGCTGGTAGTGCTACAATAAATGGCAAAATATTCAATAACCTTTTAATGAACTACGATATCTACAACCAAAGTATAGTTCTTCAATTCACCAATCAAAAGGGTTCGAAGCAAATGTTAACAATGTCTGATGCTTGGATAACTGGTTTTAGCCTCTTGGACAAGAACTTTGTGTGCAGAAAAATGGAAGATGGGTCTAAAAAAATTTTTCAGGAAATAGGAACAGAAAAAATTAAAATACTTTACAGCTGGAGAAAATTAATGAGGCTAAATTCATCATCAGGAAAATACTACTTTACTAAACCTGGTAAAGATGCCTTTCTTCTTGTAAATAATACTCTTAAGCAATTCAGGGGCAACCGAAGTTTTATTAAATCTTTTGAAGAAAAACATCAAAATTTAATAAAAAAGCATATGAAAAAAGAAGGTATTAGAGTTTCTAGATTAAACGATTTGCAGATGCTATATCTAATAGAACAATGTAATATAATTTGTAAAAATTGAAAAATTTTTATTTATCCCTCTTACTGCTACTTTTTGGATCAATATTAAAAGGCCAAGACTGTCAGAAATATATTAGAATAAGTAGCAAAGAACTTTCGATTACTGAGCTTACCGAAATTGTGTATTCGCAATTGGGAGTAAGAGTATTTATAGTGCCTGACTCGCTTAGCAAGACTCAACTTGAGTTTAATGCTGATAGTCTTCAAATCATAGAAGACCTTCGCAGCGAGTTATATGAAAAAGGGTTAAGCGCAATTTGCTGGCAGGGAAATATTCTCATAACAAAACAACCCCTCCAGCTCTCTGATAGTTTAATCGTAAGTAAAAAAAGTGTTGGCGATACAGAGTACTCTGTTAATCAAAAACATTTAACCGAAACAGAACAGAAATACCTGCAAGGTAGAGGAACCGAAATTGTAGAGAGCATCACCATTGGGTCACAAAATGGAAACAAGCGGCAATCAAAAGCAACAATTACAGGAGAGTTGCGCGATGAGAGTTCAGGGGAAACGCTAATTGGAGCAACTGTTTATATTGAAGAACTCAAGATGGGGGCAGCAACAGATCTAAACGGTTTTTTTACCCTACAAATTGCCCCTGGTACTTATAGCGTTCGGTTCGATTGCCTTGGCCAGAAAAGTGCCAAATACCAACTTCACATACTTTCCGATGGTCACGTAAGCCTTAACCTTGAAAAATCGGTAATGCAAATAAACGAAGTGATGGTTTATGGCGATAAATCAATTAATGTAACCACTCGTGATGCCGGATTTGAACGGATTCCCATTGCCACTCTTAAGGAGCTTCCAATGATGATGGGCGAAAGGGATATCATTAAGGTTTCTGAACTACTTCCTGGTATAGTAACCGTTGGCGAAGGAGCTTCCGGAATAAATGTTAGGGGAGGGAATAACGACCAAAACGGATTTTACATCAACAAAGTACCAGTGTTTAACACATCGCATGCATTTGGTTTTTTCCCTGCATTTAACCCCGATGTTATAAAAGACTTTTCTATTTATAAAGGCCATATGCCTGCAGAATTCGGTGGTAAACTCTCATCGGTATTTAACATTGTAACAAAGCAGGGCAACCGAAAACGATTCAACATTAGGGGTGGTTTAAACCCTGTTACGTCCAACATCACGCTAGAGGGACCAATTGTTAAAGATTTAGGGTCTGTCTTACTTAGCATGCGATCAACCTATTCAAATTGGATTCTCAAAAGAATGGAAGACCCAACCATTAGGAATAGCGAGGCAAATTTTAGCGATATCATCTTATCAACGAACTTTGAACTAGGCGATAAGGATCAGTTAAATCTGTTTACCTACTATAGTACCGATGCTTTTAAACTTAGCGATATTAATAGGTACAACTACTCTAACATGGGTGGATCGTTAGACTGGCGAAGAATCCATTCGCAAGCAGTGCGTTCTGAGGTTGCCCTAATTGCCTCGCGCTACTCCTTTGGAACTATTGACCAAAATATTGATGCCCTTGCATACGAGCATAACTACAACATTTCGCATTACGAAATCAAAGCGGGAGCCACAATTATTCCTAGCGATAAGCACAAACTTGACGCAGGAATATCCCTTATTGGATACAACTTACAAAAGGGAAAGGTTTTACCTTTTACCGATGCTTCGGTAAGACTACCTATCGATTTAGGCCAAGAGAATGGATTTGAAACCACCCTTTACCTATCCGATAGTTACGATCCAACAACTTGGCTAAATGTTTACCTTGGATTAAGATATTCTGCCTATGCGCCTATGGGCAATAGAGATGTTTATACATATTCTCCTGGTAGTCCCATTGATGATGACTTTATTTCGGATACGACGCGATTTGGAAACCTTCAACCAATTAAATGGTATCATGGGCCAGAGGTTAGAGCATCAATTAATATTAAGACAAATATAAAAACGGGTGTAAACTCCTCGGTTAAGTTGGCGTTTAACCAAACCCGACAGAACATGTTTATGCTCAATAATACCATTACAATATCTCCAAACACTCAGTGGCAATTAGCAAATGAGCATCTTGCTCCTCAGCTTGGCAAGCAGTTCTCGGTAGGGTATTTTCAGAACTTGCCTCGGCATTCGTATGAGTTCTCAGTTGAACTTTTTGCAAAACAAACTCAAAACGTGAACGAGTTTAAGGATGGGGCTAACTTTATATCAACGCCGCTAATTGAAACTATGGTGCTACAGGGCGAGCAGAAAGCCTATGGTGCTGAGCTAATGCTTAGGAAGCAGAAGGGCCGATTTAACGGATGGATTGCTTACACCTACTCACGTTCGACAATTCAAGTTAACGGACAAGAACCATGGCAAAAGATTAATAACGGGGTAGTTTACCCATCAAATTATGATATTCCTCACGCCATTAACAGTGTATTTAACTTAAGGCTGTCGAGGCGGCTAAACGTGTCAACAACTGCTACATACCAAACTGGCAGACCAATTACTTATCCTCTTTCGATATACTACATTAATAATATTCCCGTAATAAACTATTCGAGCAGAAATGAGTTTAGAATACCCGACTATTTTAGGCTCGACCTATCGGTTGCCATTGAGGGGAATCTGAAAAGAAATAAGCTATTCCATAGCTCGTGGGTGTTCGGTATATACAACCTAACCGGAAGAAATAATCCACTATCTATTTATTTCAAGCTGGAAAACGGTAAAATAAAGGGTTATAAGTATGCAGTTATTGGCTCACCAATTTTTACAGCTACTTGGGTTTTTAAATTAGGAAACTATGCGGCTAACTAGATTTATTTCAGTAATTACAATTATTCTCTTTGGATTTTCGGGTTGTATAGAGAGCTATTTGCCAAAGGATATCCTGGAGAGCGAAGAGAGTTACGTTGTTTGGGGTAAGGTATCAAACAACAAGGATTACCATATTGTTAAGGTTTCCAAAACAACATCGCTGGAATACCCAAGAAACAATGCTGTAACAAACTGTCAGGTTTCAATAATCGACTCGGAAGGAAACATATACACCTCGGATTATACAAGCCTAGAGGGAGAGTACTATGTAAGAATTGAACCCGAGCAGATGGTGGTTGGGAAGGCTTTTAAGGTTCTGGTTACAACACCTGATGGGATAGATATTGAATCGGAATTTGACACCCTAAGAGCCTGCCCTGAGATTTCGAACCTCTATGTTGAGCGTGAGGATAGGCTGACTAGCAATCCCTTTGACACTGAACGTGGGGTTCAGTTTAAAGTAGATGTTGATGCGGACGATACTTATGGTCGGTACTTTAACTGGGAGATGGAGGTTACTTACGAGTACCACTCAGCATATCCCTTAACTCACTATTATGATGGTGAGATTAATGAACTTTTTCAACAGGACTATTCAATGTATTACTGTTGGAAAACTGAGGAGGTTAAAAACTTTTTCCCACTAACAACAAGAGGATTGACCCAAAACAGTTTTGTTGGACATGACCTGCACTTTGTAAATAATAGAACCCAAAGATTGCTTTATCAGTATAGCGTGCTCCTCTTTCAGTCGGCAATTAGCGAGGGGTATTTTAAGTTCCTGGATCAACTTAGTAAAAACTCAACAAATCAGGAGGGGCTTTTTGGCACACAACCAATTACTGTTCAGGGGAATATTTATTCAACCAACTATCCAGAAAGGAAGATATTAGGTTTTTTTAGCGCCGAAAACGTTACCTCAAAACGATTCTTTTTCAGTAATGTAATGGATGTACCGTTTGAAATACCCTTGACTTGTGTTCCCTATATGCCACTCAACGGCTTGGGTTCATATCATCCAGCCGAATATCCTATTTACCTTGCAAACGATGGGGAGGGTCATCTTGGTGTTGTAGCAAAATCATGCATCGATTGCAGAATACTTGGAGGAACAACTCAACGACCATCATACTGGCCTTAATATAATAGCTAAATGAATAGAATTGTTTTTATATTTTTGCTTATAATCTCAAGCACACGTATATACTCGTTACCATTGGTACAAGTCAATAATACCAGACCAATTAACGAAAAGGTAACGCTTTTTACTGATCGCAATCTTTATGCGGAAGGTGAAATAATTCAATTTGCTGCTCATATTGGTAACAATGAAGATTCTGCTAGTCTAGTGCTATATGTTGAACTCATATCAGATACTGGCAATCAGATTGTGGGAAAAAAGTTCAAAGTTGAAAAACAATTCGCTAAAGGGTCAATAAAAATACCTGATCAAATACCATCAGGAAGCTACTTCATAAAAGCTTACACCCGATGGATGAGAAACTTTGATCCAAGTGAGTATTCGTATACTCAAGTATTAATTTTTAATGCTAAAGAAGATTTTATAGTGTCTAATAGTCTTGAACAAAATAAGAAAACAATAAACTTTGCTCCTGTCGATTCC
Organism: uncultured Rikenellaceae bacterium; assembly: GCA_964612255.1. Taxonomy (GTDB): domain Bacteria; phylum Bacteroidota; class Bacteroidia; order Bacteroidales; family Tenuifilaceae; genus Perlabentimonas. The sequence goes on from CAZTFJ010000123.1 coordinate 5,244, forward strand.
AGCATAAACTCAATTAGCATATCTACAGATAAGAATATATACAGCCCACGCGAGAAAGCACTTTTGAAATTTAATATTGATAGCAAATACATAAAATGGCTAACCCTTACCATCACACCTAAAGCATCGCTTATAAACAAGATATCGAAAAGTGAGAATAACCCCGAAGCAAATAAACAGTTTTATTATGATGCCGAAGCGAAAGGGTTTACCCTTTCGGCAAAAGTTATAAATGCCGAAACAAATACACCTGCTCCACACAATCTGGTAAATGTTTCAATTCTTGGTCCAGTTCCTGATTTTTTGGCCAGCCGAACCGATTCTACGGGCTCTTTCTCGGTTTGCCTGCCTGAAAAGTATGGTAACTATGATCTTTACATTGGGGTAGAGGAAGGGTTGAACTCAAATGTAAAATTTGATAATGACTTTTGCCCCAGAAGAGTAAATATTACTCCTCCGGTACTTAAACCTACCCAGGAACAGCTGGCTTCTGCCAGAAACATTGTGAATAACAAACTTATTAACCAGCATTTTTACAAATTGTTAAAAGATAGTGCGGGAACAGAAATTGATGCCAAAGAGGCAATTACGCCATTCTACGGAACGCCAGACATAAACTTTGTTTTTAAAGATTATGTAGATTTGTTATCGGTTAGAGAGTATTTTTATGAATTGTTACCTGTATCGGTAAAGGAAACCGAAAGTCAACTATACTTTAGGGTTTTTGGGAACTATCCAGAGTTTGATATCTACAAACCCTTAATTCTTGTCGATAATATTGTAATTGACGATGCTAGGCGAATACTATCGGCCAAACCTGAATTCCTAGACAGGGTTGAAATAATTACTAAACCTTACTACAAAGGTGATATGGTATACGCCGGAATAATTAGTTTTTACTCAAAAGCTGGCGACTTTGCTCGTATTGAACTTTCGCGCTCTGATATGTTCATCACTTACAAGTTTTTCTCTAAACCGCACAGCTTTCAGCCCCAAACCATTGAATTAAATAAACCCGATACCAGAAATACCTTATTATGGGACGGGCGTTTAAATTTTAAATTAGATAAACTTGAATATAACATTACTATACCCGATACCAAAGGTGATTACACAATTCTACTTCGGGGTGTTGATGTGTATGGGAAAACAATTAGTAATAGTTCTGTTTTCACGGTTCGTTAAGAACACGGCGTTTTGTTAAATGAACTTTGCACCATAGGCTATTCCTAAAAGCTAAATAAATCGGAGTAAGAGTTATATTGACTAAAATACTGGCTTGGTGTGTGCCCTGTTTGCACCTTGAACTCGTTAATAAAATGCGACTGGTCGTAAAAGCCGCAATTATAGGCCAGTTGGGTTAAACTCATATTCTTATCTTGACCCTTTAAATGCAAAGAGTATTGCAACCTCGCCGTTTTTAAGTACTGTTTTGGGGTTGAGCCTACGTGTTTGGCAAAAACCCTTTCGAACTGCTTTCGGCTAAGGCAGGCTTCCCTCGAAAGAGAATCAATATCAATTAATCCTTTTGCGGATTTAATGGAATTAATAATATGACTTACGCGCTGAAACTCGTAATTTGCATAATTCTTTGCCAGAAGGGTAGTGAAGTGATCATTAACAACTTCGGCCCTTTGCTCAAATGTTTCAGCGTCTTGCAATTTTGGGAAAAGTTCCTTTTCAAGAATCTTGTCAATATATTTTAACGGGATATTCTGGTTATACGATTCGTTCAGCGGAATATTAAAGAACTTCATTAGTCCTTGGGGGTGAAAGGTAATTGAGAAAAGAGAGATTTGATTGGCAACCTGAATATCAAAGTATTCCTTCTGATGGCCACTTAGCACAACGTTCTCGTTAAAACTTTTTCTTGAATCAAGAACAAGGGGTCTCTCTCCAAGGTAGAACATCAGCTCGGATAAACCGCAAGGGATAATCCGGTGAATATAACGCTCTCCCTTTGACAAAACATTCTCGATACCCCAGTACTGCTTGATGTAGGGTTCGAGAATTGATACTGGCTTTGCAGTGTTCATTGTCATTTGGCAAATTTAAAGAATTTTAAAAGATTAGACTGCTAAGGTGTGAGTAGCAAAAGCGCAAGGCGCTTAAATGCCTTGCACTTTATTACAATTCTATTTTCCGTAAAGCCCAATCCTATTCCCTTCAGAATCGAGGCAAGTTGCAAAGTAATCGCGCCCCTCGGCCTCAATTTTGGTTTTGGGGATAATGGTTTTACCTCCATTCTTCTCAACCCGTGCCAATGTTTCATCAATGGTGTCGGGTGCGGTAAAACTAACCAGAGTACCATCCGCCGATGGTTTAAAATTTGGTGCGAACGATATTGCCCCCTCTCCCGTTGGGAAACACGCCATCTTTTCCGTTCCAAAGTCCTGTTTCTGAAGGTCTAACTTGAATACCGAGTTGTAAAAATCCACTGCCCTGTCGAAATTTGCCGCGGGTATCTCTACCCAAGAGATTAGTTTTTCCATTTTTTGTTTTTTATGATTAAACAATTAATTGACATGGCAAAAGTACTGTGGGTGCGGTTGGCAAAATTGGAAAAAAGAGACATCTTTTTAGCTTCTATTTCTCATTATTGTATTTTATCTCTTCTATTTCAAGTTTACACCAAGTCCAGTCGCCCTCCTCAAGTTTCCATGTGGCACGGCATTTTGAGGGGATTCTAA
>CAZTFJ010000124.1:0-7918 GCA_964612255.1 uncultured Rikenellaceae bacterium
AATTATATGCACCTTACCACCCGCTTGCTGAGCCTCAAAATCGAGTTTGTATAGTAACCATAAAAGGGGCATCATATCAAACCCACGGCTAAACATATCGCCGTTAACCACCAAATGGTTTTGGCCAAAAATCCAATTATAGTCATCGTCAATTACTCCACCAGCTTTAAGAATAGACTGAGCATTTGAGAAGCTACACTCAATATCCGAAATGGCAAATAGCTTACTAGGTTGATTATACTGCCAGGAAGTATCGACCTGGTAATCGAAAAGTTTTACATCAAAAGGTTTTAAGGGCTGTCTATCGCTTTCGCTTCCATTGGGGTAAACCTTTATTGATTTTGATTTAAGTTCCGATACTGGTATCTCAACATCAAATAAAGGCTCCCCTTGCCTTACAGAAATAATTCGTGCCGTATTGCCTATGTTTGGCTTTTCGAACTTACTCTGAGGGTTTTGCCCATCACCAAAACTGTGGGTTGCAAAACCCGAAGGAATTGTAACCAGCTGAAATAACCAGAAATAAGAGACCAGAAGTATAAACCGAAATGCCGCCATGGTAAGAGATTTTGCATTGTTTGAAACAGTAAAAATAAGAATTAGATACTTAGCCTGCAAAATGGAGTTAAGCAAAATATTGGCTACCGATAAGGCTTAGCAAAAAGTAGGGGCTTGCTAGCAAGATACCTGCATGCAAACCCCTAAATTGTAAACATAAATCTCGCTAAACAGTACTTGATTTACTACTTAATTTGTTTACGTTAGGCGTATAATACTACTTCGAATCGACAAACCCCTCCATCGATTTTTTAAGCTCCCGCGCTGACGATAGGAACTCATCAACACTCATCTCTTTTAGATACAGCAACCCATGGCTAGCTCTTATGCGCGGATGAGGATTCTGGTAGAAGTAGTTTTTACCCATCAACAGCTGAATATCCTGGAGCTGCTCAACCCATATTTTTTGAGACAAATTGCTGAACTGCCCATTCAGCTCATAGCTGGGGAACGATGCCTCGACCTGGCTTACGTAGCAGCTGTTAAACGATTCGTTCATAGCAGCCATTGCCTCGAGCGAAACAGGGTAAATCACATTGGCGTCAACCGGATTAAACCGGAACCAAACATTCCGATAACCCCAAATACGAAGATGCGAAAGGTCTTTCTCCATACTCCAAAGCCTTACAGCCTCTGCAATTGCCTGCAAAACCTTATAATGGGTGTCGGGACCGCTACCCTCAGGGTCGAAGGCTAAGCTAATAACAGTTGGGTTTATGTCGCGAAGCATTTGAAGTATGGGCTGCACATCGCGCTCGGCCTCGGGCTGCTCAGTAAAAATATCGCCTTTGTAAAATCCCAAGCGAGAGTGGTGCACATTCTGCACCTGAATACCATAATGCGCCCAAACCAACTCCTCCTCAAATTCTCTAATCATCCCTTTTACTCGCTGTATTTGGGGTGGGTTCTTCTCCCCGTCGTAACTGTTTTGCAAAATGGAAATTACCTCATCGATGGTTTGATAAAGGTGCTCAACGTTTTTCACCTCATAGGTATCAACAAGTGCTCTAACCAGCCTATGGCAAACACCCCTGCGACGTTGCGAGTAATCGCCGGCAGCCACTTTAGTAAGGTAGTGGTAAACATCCTTATCGAACTTAAATTTGTAACCGGTATCGAAAAAATCGGGGTAATAAATCATCTGTATCAACCCCTTGTCCATGAAATCTTTGGTATCTTTTAATATATCAATTACAAATTTGTTGGTAACTGCGGTAAAACCCGAGGTGAATACTGTGAAATGGAACGAGTTTGACTGCACCCTAATATGATTTGATATAAACGGCAGGAGTCCCAGCATAATATCGTCATGGTGTGGACCTGTATGTAGAAAAGTTTGCTTCTCCTCCCTTTTCATACCCCGATAAAGCTTTTTCTCAATACTATCGCAAACATCCTGAACCGTGTTCTCACTCAAGTTGGGAATTTGGCAGCAATAGGTATCAGCTTTCAAGTCGTTCATTGATAGGTTATGCCCGTACTTATCAACTTTTTTACAAAGGTTAATTACAGCGTTTTGCGTTTTACTCTCGTTCCAGGGGCCCAACTGAAAATATCTGTTTACAGAATCGGTAAGCTTAACAGCAGCGCCATTGGTAATGAAGAATCGACTTTGCTCTAACTTGGCCAGAACTGTAGCCGGATAAATGTTACTAATTGGATTTTCCAACGCATCTTTAACCATTTTGGCCTTGGCCTCGCCTGCAGCAATAATTATAGCAACCGCATTGGGGTTGTAGGTAATTGTATCTAAACCAATGGTTATAACAAGCCTGTTTTTTGATATTTCAATGCCTCCCAAATCGGTAGCAGCCACTGCTTGGGTTTCGAAATTGGTTTGGGTTAGCCTGGTGGTACTATGGATATCGGACCCCCTTACGTTAAATGCAATATGTCCATCGGGGCCTAAACCACCTAAGAAAAAGCCTATTCCACCCTTTTCTCTAATTCGCTGCTCGTACTGGCTACACCAGCTATCAATCATAAAAATTGATTGCTGTTGTATCTCCTCCTCCTTGCTACGGCACTCGCGATAGCGAAGCGAAAGGTCAACATTAAGGTTGGGAAAAACCTCTGTAAAGTGTTTGCCTTCGGCTAGAGGAATTTCGTCGCAATTTATGAGCAGAGCATTTTCGGGGTTTAGCCCAAACCCCTGAATATAAAAACGGTTTACGTAATCGTAAAAGCTGTTTTTCTGCTTAGAGCTAATTGGATAAAAATCGTCAATTTGAACAAATTGAAGATCTTTAAGCGATGGCTTTTGCTCAAGGGTTAAACCATACTTCTCTCTAATTCGTTTGCCTTTTTCAGCATCCCAATTATCGAGTAGGTACTGGGTCCACTTAATGAAGAACTCAGGAGTTTTTCCCGTTGGCAAGCTAATAACTCCCTGAGGATTTGCCGAAACCCACTCTAAAAAACGCAATGCAGTAAGTAGGCCCAGCTTTGGGAAGTTATCGACACAAATATATGGTACATTAGTAGAATAACCTTCAAGTCCAGATTCGAGGAAGAAGGCCTGCTCTACCGAAGATGTGAATTTATGCGATGATGTACTAACAATCTTATCCATAATTGTATTTTTCATGAATTGTATTAAAACATTTCTGTAATGCAAAGCCAAGCTACGGGCTCACACCTAATATTTATGTGTAATAGTTAACTTGCTTTAGAGTTTGAAAATCGCCCCTAGTAAAATCGGGGATGCTAATGGGAATGCTATAATTCTCAACCGACTTTACCGAGAGTTCAATAATTGATGACCATTCGGCTGCATCGTACACGTCCATATCCAGAGGTAACCCGTGCTTAAGGCAATATACTAGGCGATAATCCATAATGTAATCCATCCCCTCGTTATTGGCTATCTCGGGGATGTTAGCACCCAGCTTACGAACCAAAGGATTTAGCTGCGTTCTGATGGGGTGTTCAAAATCAAAAAGATACTTGTCAAATGATTGCTCATCGAGATATTCGAGGCCATTGGGTGCCAGCGCCATGCCTTTGCGGGGCCATTTTTGCACAAAACCTTTTGTTCCGCTAAGCAGGTGTATACGGCTATAGGGTCGTGGGCTTGTTATGTCATGCTGTAGCATGATGGTTTTGCCGTTTTTTGTCCGAATAAGCGATGTATTCATATCGCCATTGCGATACTGTTTTTTTGCAAAATCGGACTGAGAGCCAAAATTTTCTGTAGCATAATGGGTTAAATTGAATTGATTGGATGACATAGAAACGAGGTAATCGAAAGCATCGCCACGATGAATACCCATGGCATGGCAAATAGGGCCTAACCCATGGGTTGGATAGAGGTTACCGTTAAGCTTTTCATGAAACTTCAACCGCCACATATTCCAATACCCCGATTCGGTATCGAAAATCAGCTTTTTAAGATCGTGAATGTAGGCTCCCTCGCCGTGCAAAATTTGTCCCAGTATACCGTTTTGCACCATATTAAGTGTTGTTAATTCGAACTCGCCATAATTACAGTTCTCGAGCTGAATGCAATGACGACGGGTTTTTTCTGCGGTGTTAACAAGTCTCCAGCAATCCTCTATTGTTGTTGCTGCTGGTACTTCAATGGCTGCATGCTTTCCGCATTGCATTGCGTGTACAGCTACTGGCACATGCAAATCGTAATGGGTAGATATGTAAACCAAATCGATATCATTCCGCTCGCATACCTTTTGCCAATCATGCTCACCAGAGTATATGGCCACTTCACACTTCCCAAAATCTTTTAACAGCTGCTGAGCTTTAAACAACTTGTTTTCGGAGATATCGCAAATGGCAACTATTTCGGTATCGGGGATATGTAAGAACCGTTTCAACGTGCTGGCCATTCGCATACCAAGGCCAACAAATGCAATGCGCACCTTTTCAATGGGTTGACATCTTAGCTCAAGTACATGCTGTTGCCCTTGGGGCCTTTGAGGCTGTGGAAAAAAATTGTAAGGAAGATGTTTTGTCTCCATACCAAAGGCACTTACATTCAATGGTTTGAATGATTTCTTAATTTTAAAAAGAACAACTTCAGGTATGGACAAGGCCATACCCGAAGAAGTTCACTCCACCTAAAACCAAAAACTATGAAAAACACAGAAAAACTACTCTTTTGTATAGTACTTCACTCCATCGAGCTCTTTCCAAGCGCCTCTGGTAAAATCGGGGATTTTTACCGGCATTCCCTGGTTTGCAACCGAAATTTGCGAAAGTTCAATAACAGACGACCACTCAGCAGCATCGTAAACATCCTGATCGAGAGGAAGACCGTGGTGTAAGCAGTAAATTAAGCGGTAGTCCATTATAAAATCCATACCTCCATGGCCACCAACTTGCTTGGCTTTTTCACCCACCTCTTTTACAATTGGATGCTCATACTCCTTTAGCAAAGCATCTAACTCCTCGTCGGATAAATAATGATGACCATTTGGTTCGAGGGCAATACCCATACGAGGCCACTTTTGGGCAAAGCCCTTGGTACCACTTAGCATATGAATTCGGCTATACGGCCTTGGGCTAGTTACATCATGCTGTATTTTAATGGTCTTTCCATTGGCCGTTTTAATTATGGTTGTATTCATATCGCCCCGTTTATAATCCCTTTTGGCATAATCGGAATCTTCGCCAAATTTCTCCTTGGCATACTCGGTTAAACCAAACTGGTTGCTTGAAACAGAAACCAAATACTCCATTCTATCACCCCGGTGAATATTAAGAGTATGTGCAATAGGTCCAAGTCCATGCATAGGATACAGCGCTCCGCTTTTCTTTTCGTTATGCTTTAATCGCCACATATCCCAGTAGTGGCCGGGTTCACCTTTTTCGGCAAAAAGCATTGAGCGTAAATCGTGAATATATGCGCCCTCGGCATGTACTATCTCGCCAAACAGGCCTTGCTGAGCCATATTTAGGGTGGCCATTTCAAAGAAATCGTAGTTGCAGTTTTCGAGCATCATTAAGTGACGACGCGTTTGCTCAACAGTATTAACCAGCTGCCAACACTCATCGATGGTTAGCGCTGCAGGTATTTCGGTAGCTGCATGCTTACCATTTTGCATTGCATAAACCGCTATGGGTGTGTGCAAATCCCAGTGGGTACATATGTATACCAAGTCAACCCCTTCGCTCTCGCACACCTCTTTCCAACTTTCGGTACCAGTATATCCTTTAGCAGCTGGACGTCCCTTGGACTGTAGAGTTTTTTGCGCTTTTTCAACATTCTCGGGAACCACATCAACAAGGGCTACCACCAAAGCCTCGTCGATAAAGCTAAGCCTTCGCACAGCACCTTGCCCACGCATACCCAACCCTACTATGGCAACTTTTACCGTATCGATTGGCTCGGCCCTAAGAGCCAAAGCGTGTGTTTGCCCAGCTGGACGGGGTGGAGTTGGAAAAACATCAGCAGCAGAAAAAAGATTGTTGCTATCATTCTGAGCGCTATTGCTGCATGAAACAGCAATAGATGCTATTAAAACGAAAAGCAGCACTTTTGTATAAAATCCTATTCTTTTCATAATGAGTGTATTTATATTTAAGTATGAACAATTGCTTTAATTTATATCTAAATTACGGATGCATTAGCTAAACAATTCTCGATGGTATCAATCATCTCGTTCTCATAATTCTCTATTGACTCTATAAGCTTAACCTGCACTTTGCACCTATCGATATTATGCTCTTTATAAGCAGTTTTATAGTAGGTGTCGCCATTAAGATAATCGGTTAAAAAACGTATGCCCATGATGTAAGTAAGCAGCACAGGGGCCAAATAAAAGTACTCCTTTTCTGCGTTTGTTACAACGGAAGAAACCTCTTTCATATAGCCCTGAGTGAAAGATTTAAAAGCATCCATATTAAAGCTAACCTTGCTTAAGTCCTTCTCGTCCTCTTTGGCAGTATTGGCGCTAGTTCTAAGGGCATCGCCATAATCGTAATACAGTATGCCTGGGCCAACGGTATCAAGGTCGATAACAGCCACTGCCTTGTCGCCTCTAAACAGAAGATTGTTTATTTTGGTATCGTTGGGCACCACCCGTATGGGGATTTTACCCTCATCAACCAGCTGCTCTATCTTGCTAAGCTTTTGCTCGCGTTGCTTAAAAAATGAAACGATATCATTAACCGATTCTAACCGGTTTACCTTATTCTGCACAATGGCATTGTTGAGCTGACCTAATCGAAACGATAACCGATGAAAATCTTTGATGGCCTCCTTAAAGTTGCTCGCATCAAGCGAACTACAGGTTTGGGCAAACCATCCGTATGCAGAACCAGCCTGATATGCTTGCCATGGCTCTTCTACAACATCAATAGTATATGAGTTCTTTATAAAATCGGTTAAACGCCATGCATTCCCTTCGGCATCAAAAGTTAAGAACACGCCCTTTGAATTGGGAATAATTTCGGCAATAGAAACCTGATGGTGGAGCGAAAATATGGTTTTTTGCAACATTAGGTGTGTATCAACAATGCCCTGGGGATCGTTAAACACATTGGTATTAATTCGTTGCAAGATAAAATTTTGAGGCATCCCATACACATCGAGCTTATAGGTATCGTTAATATGACCATTGCCAAATGGGTTCACTTCAACTTTCTTGCTTTTTGGAAAATATTGTTGTATTACGTCTTGTAGCATTTTATGAAATTTAGGTTTCTCAATCAATGAGGTTATTATAAGCTATCTCCTAATTTTGTGTCCGTGGATTGCAAAGTAGAGGATAAACAGGTAAGCAGGCATCATAATCCAGTAACCAAACTGGTAATTCTCTACCGATGCTGTAGCAGCACCTGCCTGACTAATATCTACCAACAAACCAAACAGCAGAGGAATTACTGCACCGCCCACAATGCCCATCACTAGTAGGGATGAGCCAATTTTTGTAAATCGTCCCAAATCAACAATGGCCAGTGGCCAAATAGCTGGCCACATCATTGAATTAGAAAAGCTTACCAAAAGCAAACAGTAGAAAGCCCAAGTGGCAGGTACAAAAACAAGCATAAGGGTAGACACTACCCCCAACACAGAGAATACTACCAATGCGCGCTTTTGAGAGATAAACTTTGGAATTGCAACAACTCCAAATAAATAACCGGCTACCAAGCCAATGGTTACGTACTTTGAATAGTTCTCTAAATTAGGTACATCGCCAAAGGTAACACGCGCAAAATCTATAATTGAAGCCATAGGTAGTATTTCGATACCGATATAAAGGAAAACGGCCACAACGCCCAGCAAGAGATGGGGAAATTGAAAAATGCTAGTTTTAGCATTCGCTCTAATTGCATTGCTTTCTGAGCCTACGGCTTCGGCCTCATCTTCTTCCTCACCCTGAGCTAAAACCTCGGGTAATGG